>JADGRG010000164.1 GCA_017881145.1 Sandaracinaceae bacterium
CCGACGGTCACGGCCTCATACATCTGGATCGCAAACTCGAGCGAAGGCACGGTCTCGAAGATCAACACCCGCACGCTCGAAGAGCTCGGTCGCTACAAGACGCGCCCCGATGGCCAGGGCCGTCCCTCACGCACTTCGGTCGCGCAGGACGGCGATGTCGCAGTCGCCAACCGTGATGGCGGCGTGACCAAGATCTACGCCAGCCTCGAGAAGTGCAAAGACAAGAACGGCAACGGCAAGATCGACACCTCGACCGGCAAGGCTGACGTCAAGGCCTGGGGCGAAGACGAGTGCGTCGCCTGGCACACGCCGATCGCTTACTACAGCAATCGCCCCATGGCGTGGGCACCACCGTCCGCACCGGACGCGCCCGCCACGCTCTGGACCTCGGCTGCGAACACCTGCAGCGCCAGCGCCTGCTCGGTCGACGTGATGCGCCTGAACGGCGAGACGGGCGTCATCGAAGACACGATCACCGTGGGCGGCCTCAACGGCGTCGACTTCATCTCTGCTTCGTCGTTCGGTGGCGCTGGAGGCGGTCTCTTGGGTTCGTTCCTGTCGGCTGCCGGCTTCGCCGGCACCGGCGTTGCTAACTACGGCGCCTACGGCGGAGCGTCCGACGCGCGCGGCAATCTCTGGCTCTTCATCGCCAACACGACACAGCTCGTCCGCATCGATGCGGCCAGCTTGCAGTTTCGGGTCTGGTCCGTGCCCATGGGCAACGGCTACGGCATAACTGTCGACCACGTCGGCCGCGTCTTCATCTGCGGTGCGCTCGGCGTGTCACGTTTCGATCCGGCGACGGAGCTTTGGGAAAACAACTTCGGTGCGGTCACGCTCGGCTTCAACGGCTGCATGACGGACGGCGCGAAGATGCTCTGGGTCGGCGGCGGAGCCGACATGGGAACCAGCGGTTTGCACGCCTACGACGTGGACACGTTGCAGCTGATCAAGTCGTACGCGGTGGGCGACGTCAAAGGCGTGAGCGTGGACATCGATGGCAAGATCTGGGGCGTGGGCGGCGGCGGCAGCAAGGCCGGTCAGCCGTGCTCGGCATGGCGCCTGGACCCCGTCAGCGGCGACATCCAGAGCTACAACGGATTGGTAGGGGCGTACTCTTACAGTGATATGACGGGCTTCGGCTTGAAGACGGCCGGTTACACCGAGCCAAAGCCACCGTCCTGAATCGAGCTCGCCGCCACCCGTCTCGATTGCGATGGCGCATACCAGTGCGCTGCAACGGCGCAGCTCAGCACGCCCCGCGGTGAAGCGTCGCTCCCGGCAGCCTTCCTGTCTCGCGGAATTGCGAGGCAGGCAGCCCGCGCGTGTTTAAGTGAAGCTCACGGCTTTGGCCCGCGCGCTGCCGCGCCGCGCCCCGGACCCTGGTTGGAAAGGCCTCACGCATGAGCGACACCCTCAAGTACACGCTGCCGGAAACCGCGATACCGAAGACCTGGTACAACATCGTCGCGGACCTGCCCACGCCGCCGCCAGCCGTCCTGCACCCCGGCACCGGCAAGCCGATCGGCCCCGACGACCTTGCGCCGCTCTTCCCGATGGCGCTCATCCTCCAAGAGGTGAGCACCGAGCGGGAGATCGAGATCCCCCGACCGGTCCGCGACATCTATCGACTCTGGCGCCCCTCGCCGCTCTATCGCGCGCGCCGCTGGGAGCGTTCGCTCGATACGCCGGCGCGCATCTACTACAAATACGAAGGCGTCAGCCCCGCTGGCAGCCACAAGCCAAACACCTCGGTCGCGCAGGCGTTCTACAACAAAGAAGCCGGCGTCAAGAAGCTCACCACCGAAACCGGCGCTGGTCAGTGGGGCTCGTCGCTGGCGTTTGCTGGTGGGCTCTTCGGGCTTGAGATCGACGTCTACATGGTGAAGGTTTCGTATCATCAGAAGCCTTACCGGCGTGCGCTGATGGAGACCTACGGCGCCCGCTGCGTGGCGAGCCCGAGCACCGAGACCGAGTCCGGCCGGGCGATTCTGGCGAAGGATCCGGAGTGCAACGGCAGCCTCGGCATCGCGATCTCCGAAGCGGTCGAGATGGCTGCCAAGCAAGACCACGTGAAGTATGCGCTGGGCAGCGTGCTCAACCACGTGCTCTTGCACCAGACCATCATCGGCATGGAGACCATCGAACAGCTGGCGATGGCCAACGATCAAGCCGACATCGTGATCGCATGCGCCGGTGGCGGCAGCAACTTCGCAGGTCTAGCGTTTCCCTTCATCGGTCAGGCGCTGCGCGGTGGCAAGAAGCCGCGCGTGATCGCGGTCGAGCCGGCGGCGTGTCCCACGCTGACCCGCGGGCGCTACGCCTACGACTTCGGTGACACCGCGCACCTGACTCCGCTGGTGAAGATGCACACGCTCGGTTCGAGCTTCATGCCACCCGGTTTCCATGCAGGCGGCCTGCGCTATCACGGCATGTCACCTCTGGTCAGCCATCTGAAGGAGCTGAACCTGATCGAGGCGGTGGCCTACCAGCAGACCGAATGCTTCAAGGCAGCGGTCGCCTTCGCACGCAGCGAAGGCATCGTGCCGGCGCCCGAGTCGAGCCACGCCATCAAGTGCGCGCTCGACCAGGCGCTGCGTTGCAAGCGCGACGGCAAAAGCGAAGCGATCGTGGTGAACCTCTCCGGCCACGGCCACTTCGACATGCAGGCTTACTCCGACTACTTCGCCGGCAAGCTGCAAGACCGCGACTACGACCAGGCCGAGCTGAAGCGCGCGCTTGAGGAGCTGCCCAGCGTAGGTTGAAGGCGGGGATGCGCCATGCCGCGTGGCTTGCTAGACCTGCGCCATGGCCGAAACCATCTTCAGCAAAATCATCCGCGGTGAGATCCCCTGCCACAAGGTCTACGAGGACGACCTGGTGCTGGCTTTCCTCGACATCAATCCGCTGAGCGTCGGGCACACCTTGGTCATTCCGAAGGAACCCGCCGCCACTTTGGATCAGCTCTCGGACGAGTCGGCCGCCGCCATCGGCCGCGTGCTGCCGCGGCTGAGCCGCGCAGTGCTCGCGGCGACCGGCGCGAAGGACTGGAACATCCTGCAGAACAACGGAGTTGCCGCCCACCAAGCCGTGTTCCACGTGCACTTCCACATCATCCCCAAGCACGACGACGCCGGTCTCGGCATCGGCTGGAAGCAACGCAACTTCGACCACGCGCAAGGCAAAGCGCTGGCCGCGCAGATCGCAGCAGCCGTCAAAGGCTGAGCAGCCCCGTCCAGAAGTGCTTGCATCGCGCCGCAAACTCGCTATTTACATTCCTGTCAGCGAGTAAGAGGTCGGCGATGTGGTCGTTTCCAGCTCTACCTACCGTGCCCGAAGAAGAGCGGGGCAGCGCGCGTTTCGATCTGCGTTACGAGGAGCTCACGCAAGATGGGCACGTGAAGCTTACGGCGCTGCCGCACGCCATCGGGCGCGTGTGCTTCGAGCAGCTCTGGCTGCGCCATCCGGTGCTCTGCGCCCTGCGCGACGGCGTGCTGCCGATCCTCACGCGCCTCGTCATCGAGGCCGAGCCAGCACCAACCTTCGTCGCCACGACGGTGGAAGCCCATGGCGCGTTGCAGCTCGCGCACGAACGTGATGAAGCCGAGCAGGTCACCGGGCTCTTCGTGAACATGTTCGCTGAAGTGATGGCGCCGCTCGGCCGCAGCTTCGGGGAGCAGCGACCGGGCGCGGGCCGCTTGGTGTGCGTCGGGCGCGTGTTCTCGGAGCACACCTTCACCAAGCCCTTCGCACCCGCCGGCCAGCGCAAAGTGCTCGCCCTCGAAACACCCGGGCAGCCCTACCTGCCCGAGACTCGCTACAGCCGCCGTCAGCTGCCGGAGCTGCTGCGCGTTCCGAGCGAGAGTCAGGTCCTCGATGCGAGCTTGACGAAGGACGTGGCTCCATGGAGCTTCGGGCTGACGCACACCGACAACAACCAACACGTCAACTCGCTGGTCTACGCGCGGCTATTCGAAGACGCCGCGCTGCGCAGGTTCGCCGAGCACGGGGAATCCACGCTGCTACTGGCCGAGGCCATCGAGATCGTCTACCGCAAGCCGTGCTTCGCGGGAGAGACGCTCACCTGCATGCTGCAGACCTTCAAGGTGGGTGAGACCCTGCAAGCCGTGGGCTACCTGGGTGCCGCGGGTGTTGCACCGGAGCGCGCGCACTGTGCGATCCGCATGCGCTTTCGCCACGGCGAGCCGAATGCAAACGGGCACACCCACGCGCACCCGCATTGACCGTGACCAACCCAGATCGCGACTAACGCAGCGTTGCTAGGACCGCAGCGAAGTCTGCCGGTGGTGGCTCGCTGAAGCGCACGGTCTCGCCACTCTGCGGATGCACGAAGCCCAGCGCCTGGGCGTGCAGCATCGGTCGGGGTGCGGGCAGCGTCGGGCCCTGATAGTCGCGGATATACACGCTCTCGCCGAGCAACGGGTGACCGCTTTCGCTCAAGTGGATGCGGATCTGATGCTGGCGGCCCGTCTCCAAGCGACACTCGACCAGCGTCGCTCCACGCAGCGCTTCGAGCGGACGCAGGTGCGTGATGGCGCGCTGCGCGCTTGGCGGCACGGGGCCCTTGGGCCTGCGAAAGTGCCCATACGAGCCGCGCAACCCGTCGCCGCGATCAGCGATCAGCGCGGTCTCGAAGCGCTGCTCGGCCCCGAGCGCGCCGTGCACCAGCGCGACATAGCGTCGCTCGATGCTGTGCACTCGAAACTGCTGCTGCAGGTGACGCTTGGCGGTGAGGCTGCGCGTGAAGACCATCACGCCGGTGGTGTCTTTGTCGAGGCGCTGCACGACACCGAGGTCGGCGCCTTGTTGGCCGGTCTTGCGTCGCAGGAAGAAGCGCACGCGATCGACCAGCGTGTTCTTGTCACCGTCGTTGAAAGGCACGCTGATCAGGCCCGCGGGCTTGTTCACCACCACGACCTGAGCGTCGAAGTAGAGCACGGCGCTCTCGTCCAGCACGTGCTCGCGCACGCGCGGCGCGTTGGGAACCACTTCGACCTGATCGCCTTCGCTCAGCCGCTGCGCCGCATCGCGAACCAGCTCGCCGTTCACGCGCACCTTGCCGCGCTGACAGAGCTCGCGAGCCTTGTTCCACGACAGCTCCGTCATCAGCTCACGCACGACATGCGCGAGCGTGCGCCCGGCCTGCGCCGCGGAAACCGTGTGCTCTTGCGGTGCGAGCTCGCCGCTCAAGTGCGGACTCCCTGGGATAAGTGATGACGAAGGCTCATATGTCCAAGCCTGCACCGTTGGTGCGCAGCCACTCTTTGCGCTCGCGATATTGCGGCATGACCTTGTCGACCTCATTCCAGAACGCGTCGGTGTGGTCGAGGTGATGGAAGTGACAAAGCTCGTGAACCACGACGTAATCGATGATGGTCTGTGGGGCCATCATGCACTTCCAGTGGAACGCGACATCGCCCGATGGAGAGCAAGAGGCCCAGCGGTTCCCGAGCTCACGAACATCGATAGAAGCTGGGCTCACGCCAACCTTCGGCGCGTAGTACTTCACCCGTGCTTGCAGCCGCTCGATCCCGCGCGTGACGTAGAAGTCGCGAAACGCTGTCTTCGCTGCCGCGATCTCACCACGCTCGACCAGATCACGACGCAGCGTGAACCGACCATTCTTCAACTGCAGCGGCTCGGCTTGGTCGGCGACGAGCAGCAAGCGGTGGGCACGGCCCAGGTAGAGGAAGCCCTCGCCGTTCTTGTACTCGCGGAGCACGCGCGTTGCGTTCAGGTCACGCCACTCTGCGAGGCTCTGGTAGATCCAGTAGTGCTTGGATTTGACCAAGTCTTCGACCTGCTCGTCGTCAGCCCACTCTGGCGCGCGCACCAGCACGCTGCCGTCGCGCTCGATGATGATGTCCGCCGTGGACCGTTGGCTGCGGACGACCTCAAATGCAATGCGCTCGTCCTGCTGCCCTTTCATTTGATCAACTCCTCGTGCCGCTTCTCCGCGGGCTTCACGACCTCGACCGCGATGCGCTCGTGTTTGGCACTCAACGCGGAGATATTAGCGAGCAGAATCTCGGTGTCGATGTTCCCACGAAGCTTCTTCACTTCGATGGGCTTCTTCCAGAAGTCGAGAACATCGATGGTTTCCTGCAGCAGCTCCACGATTCGCATCATCAGCTTCTTCAGCGGCACATGTGCGTCGGCGGAGACTTCCGAGCCTTCGAACGCGAGCTGGATGACGTAGTCGTAGAACGTCGTGGCCTCTTTGCTCAACCCATCTACAACGTCGGTTCGGCCTTCGGTGGCCTCCTTGCGTAGCTGCTCGTAGCCTTCCGCTAGCGCCTGCCAATTGTTGTGATGGTCTTCGATCAGCTTCTCGAGCTTCTCGCTGAGGCGCTTGTAGAACGCGGGGTCTTCGTCGAAGTGCACCGTGCAGTGCTTGCGGATGGCGTGCTCCATCTCGCTCGCCTTCGCTTCTGCGTCACCGCGCGAGTGTCGCTGCACGTGCGCCAGGAAGTCGTCCGACAAGAGCTCGACCGGCGGGATCTTCGGGTTGATGCCGAGGTCGATGAGGTGCTCGTTGATCAACGCCTTCACCTTCTCGCCAGCGTCGGTGATATCCAGCGAGTCGTCCTTGTAGCGCTCTTTGACCATGCGCAGCAGGTAGCCAAAGCGCCGGGCCGCACCCCGGTACGGGTGACCCGCCGGGTTCGGCAGGATTAGGTTCAAGCTCTGCAGGAACTTCTTGAGGTAGACCTCGAAGTCAGCACGCGGCTTGATGTCCTTGAGCGCGCCGACTGCGGCGTGAATCACGGCGACTTCAGCCTCGGGCGAAGCCAGCGTCCCCTTGATGAACGCTTCGATGTCGCGCACGCCCGCCGACTGAAAGTGATGCACGAGACGCCGGTAGCGCTCCTCCAGAATGGGTAGCTCGCTCAGCACGTTCTTGAGCCCATCGTGAAGGTCCTGCGCGTCTTCCTCGGAATAGATCGCGAGCGCTTCGGTGAGGTGATTCGCGAGCCCGATGTAGTCCACGATGAAACCGCGGTGCTTGTTCATGGTCACGCGGTTCACGCGCGCGATAGCCTGCAACAAATTGTGCTCGCGCAGCTTCTTGTCGATGTACATCACCTGCTCGACCGGCGCATCGAAGCCCGTGAGCAGCATGTCGCAGACCACGAGAAACGCGATGCCCGTGAGCACCTTGTCGGGGTCGTCGAAGTCAAAGGGCTTGCAGAAGTTCTCGACCGCGTTCCAGCGCTTGGCCTCCTTGCGCGCTTCGGTGATCGCTGCGGGCTCGTTCGTAGGATCCGCTGATACCACCGCAGCTACTTTCAAGAGTTCGATGCGCCCGATCAGCACCGCATCCGGCACTGCTTTCACCTTCTCGCGGTCGATCCGTTCGCGCAGCGCTTCGCGAATAGCTTTCTGGTAGCGGATGGCCGCGAGCTTGGAGTGGCAGACGACCTGCGCCTTGAAGCCGTCGGGCAGGATGTTGTCGACGTAGTGGTCCACGAGATCGCGCGCGATGGCTGCGATGCGCTTCTCGGCTTCCAGGATGTCGCCGGTCGCACCGTACTTCTTCTTGATGGCGAGGATCTCCTCCTCGCTGCGCTCCTTGAACAGGTCCTCGAACTTGGTATCGAAGCCGTGCTTGTCTTTCAGCGCCGTCTCCGCAGTGCGACCTTCGTAGAGGATCTGCAAGGTGGCGCCGTCGTGGACGGCGTCCATCAGCTTGTAGGTGTCGATGTACTCGCCGAAGCGCTTCACCGTACGCTTCTGTCCGTGCTGCTCCGTGATGAGCGGCGTGCCCGTGAAAGCGATGCGGGTCGCGTTCGGGAAGGCCTCGAACACGTTCTCGGCGAGGTCGGAGCCCTGCGTGCGGTGGGCCTCGTCGATCATGAGCAGGATCCGCTCGGAGGGATTCACCACGCCGAAGGTCTTGCTCGACGGAACCTTACGGTAGGTGGCCAACGCATCGGCAACCATGGGCGGCAACACCTCGGCGCGCTCCAGGAACTTGTGAACCATCACCATGTTCACGTCGGACGCAGACGTGGCGAGGTGCTCCCGCAGCTGCGCCGAGCTCTCGATGACGTTGACCTTGCCGCCGATCAGTTTTGCCGTGCCCGCGAGCTGGTCCTCGAGATCGACGCGATCGTTCACCAGCAGGATCTTGAAGTCTTCCAAGTCCGCCGCCGCCCGCAGCATGCGCGCGACGAACACCATGGTCAGCGACTTGCCCGAGCCCTGCGTGTGCCACACCACGCCCGAGCGAGCTTGCGGCGTCTTGCCGGTGCGCAGCCGCTCCACGATCTTCCGGGCCGCGCGGTACTGTTGGTAGCGGCAGGTGACCTTCACGCGGCGCCCCGAGTCGGTGTCCATGAACACCGTGCAGGTGCGCAGCACATCCAAGAGCGTCGCCGGCGCGAGCAAACCCTGGATCAGCTTCTCCTGCTCGCGCTCCACGCCGAGCGGTGGTGCATACACGCGGCGCTCTTCCGGCCAGATGTCCTTCCACGCGCAGAAGTGCTCGTGACCTGCCGTGATCGTCCCGAGCTCGGCCTTCTCGCCGCAGGTCCGAACCAGCAGGAGGTTGGTGTAGAAGAGCCTCGGCTCGCCCTCGCGAAGCCCGGCCTTGGTGGTCTCCGCGCGGCCGTTGCGATAGCGCAGCAGCTGTTCGAATGCGGCATGCAGTGGGTTCGCAGTGTTGGGGTCGCCGATCTTGGCTTCGACCACCACCAGCGGGATCCCGTTCACGAAGAGCACGAGGTCCGGGATGATGCAGCTCTTCACGCAGCCCGGCGTGTCGATGCGGAACTGATTGATGGCGTGGAAGTGATTGCGCTCGGGATGGGCGAAGTCGATCAGCTTCGCGACCGGATCGTCCTCACCGGTGACTTCGTTGACGTCGACCTGCGCCTTGAAGAAGAGCGCCTGCGCGGTCTCGTTGGCTTCGAGCAGCGTGCGGTTCGGCTGGCGGAGCAGCTGATCTCGCAGATCATCGAGCTGGCGATCGGTGAGCCACGTGGCGCCGCTCGGCGTGCGGTTGATCGCGCGTACCGCGTCGCGAAACACGCCCGGGAGAATCCATTCGCGAAAGCCCGTGCGCAGACTCTTGCTCGGGTCCGAGGGAATGAAGCCCTGTCCCTGATCGACGACCGTCCAGCCGAGCGCGCCGAGCTGGTCGAGGAAGGGCTTCTCGACGTGGAGGTACTCAGACATCCGGCTTCTCGCGATCCCGTTGCGCGAGTTGTTCGGCGAGGGCCTTGCCCGCAGCAGTGAGCCGATAGCGCTGCTTGCTGCTGCGGGGCTTGTCGGGGATGGTCATCTCGAGGACGCCGGCCTCCAGCGCGGGCTGCAGATAGTCCCGAGCGAAGTGCATGCGGTCCTTGAGCTGCAGAGCATCCATCGCGTCGTTGCGGGTCATTTCCGCCGTGATGGCCCGGAGCAGCTTTTCAACTTGAGGGGTGACTTGAGGGGTGACTTGAGGGGTGACTTGCGGGGTGACTTGCCCGGTGACTTGCCCGGTGACTTGCCCGGTGACTTGCCCGGTGACTTGCGGGGTAGCCACATCAGCCAATTCCCCCACCTCCAATGCCGCCGGATGCACCGGCAGACGTACCATGAAGTAGCTATGGTCTTCATCG
>JADGRG010000015.1 GCA_017881145.1 Sandaracinaceae bacterium
CGTGCGAGTCCGCCGCCTCGACCCAGCGGTCGAGACGCGTGCCTACTCTGAGGAAGTTCTGCGCACGGCGGGCGCGAATCTCGATGCGGCTGGTCGCGCCCTGCTCGAAGAAGATCTGCGCAGCCCGTGCACCGAAGAGATTGCAGTGTTTCGTGCGTTTGCGCGCATCGTGGACGAGGGCGAGCACGGCTTCGTGGTCATCGATACGGCGCCCACCGGGCACACGCTTCTGCTCTTGGACGCGGCCGAGTCGTATCACCGGGAAGTGCTGCGAAGCGCGGGGCACGCACCCGAGGAGGTGCGCCGCCTTTTGCCGCGCTTGCGCGACGCATCGTTCACCAAGATCCTGCTCGTCACGCTGCCCGAGGCCACGCCAGTCCACGAGGCGGCTCAGCTTCAGCGTGACCTGGCCCGCGCGCAGATTCGCCCCTTCGGCTGGGTGGTGAACCAAAGCCTGGTCCCACTCGGTGTGAGCGATCCGGTGCTCGTGCAGCGCCGCGCCAACGAGCTGCGCTTTCACGCCGAGGTTCGCCAGCTTGCGACGCGCGTCGCGCTCGTTCCGTGGTGTAACCCACTTGGGCAGATCCGAATCGATCAAGTTGGCGCGAGCGCCAGCGTAGCGAGACGCACGTGACCGACGACAAGCAAGCCATGCTCTTTCTCTGCGTCGCGAACTCGGCGCGCTCTCAGATGGCCGAAGGGCTCGCTCGCATGCTCTTCGGCGACCGCGCCTGCGTGCAGAGCGCGGGTAGCGAGCCTTCGCAGGTGAACCCCTATGCCATCGAGGTCATGCGCGAGCTGGGTGTCGATCTGACGACGCACCACTCGAAGTCCGTGAGCAGCATCGATCCAGCTACGGTCGGCATCGTCGTCACGCTCTGCGCCGAGGAAGTGTGTCCAGTGTTCCTGGGCCAGGCGCGGCGAGTGCACTGGCCGATTCCTGATCCTGCGAGCCCGGACTCGTCGTTGACGCGCGACGAGATGTTGGCGCGTTTCCGCGCTGCGCGGGACGCCATTCGCAGCAAGCTCGAACGCTTCCAGCAGGACGAGCTTCGCGCGAAGCATTGAGAGCGTAGCGAGCGCTCTGCGCGCGGGGCCGGCTCAGCGCGCGCTGCCGACGCTGCCGTCGGTGTGGCAGTGCACACAGAAGTTGGCGGGCGCATCACCCTGCGGGTAGTTGCCAACGTTGCGGTGCTTGCGATCGAAGCGCGCGCGCGCGTGGCATTGCACGCAATCGGTATCGGCTTTGCTCATTGCGCCACCCTGGCTATGGCAGGTGCGGCACTCGATGTCGGCGTGTGAGCCGCTCTTGATAGGAAAGCGTCGCTCGGGATGGAGCCTCTCGGCAGCTCTCGGGGCGGGCTCCCGCGCTGGTGCGACGTCCTGTGCGAGCTTGGGCTTGCGCGCTGGGCGAAACGCCGTGGTGGAGTGGCAATCCGCACAGGTCGTCGCGAACTTCGAGTGTCCGGGGTAGGTGGCGCCATCGTAGTCGTCGCGGTGGCAGTCTACGCACAACTTGCTCGTGCCTTCATACACGGGCGCTTTGCCTTTTTCAGCCGCATGGCAATCCTCGCAGGCGGCCTTGGCGTGAGCGCCAGTCAGCGGCCACGGGTGATTGAGGACGGACGGCGACCAAGCGTCTTGGGTATGGCAAACCCCACATTGCGTGGGTCGAACCCCGACGTGCATCGGCTTCTTGGTCGCGCGGTAGTCAGGCAAGTGACAGCTGGCGCACTCCGTTGCTTCTGCAGCTGCACCTTGCTCTGTGCGCGGCTGGCAGGCGCCAAGCGTTAGACAGAGCGCAGCGCAGAGCAGCGCGCCAGAGATCCGTCCCGTGCTGGTTTCATGTTTGCGCACGGCTAGAAGCGCTCCTCGCGGAAGCGCATCCCGACGCGCTCGCAGGCAGAGCGCACCTTGCTGGATAAACCAGCAGGCCCGCAGAAGTAGACGTCGACTGGCTCGGGCGCATGCTGCTCCGCAATCTCCCGTAGCACCGCGTCCCAGTCGGGATGGCCCATGTGTGTGAGCGTTCGCAGCCCGGTCACCACGTCGCGTTGTCCCGCAGCGTGCAGAAGACCACGCGCCAGCTCCAGCCCGGCGGAGCTGGATCCGGTGTGCCCACCGGTCATGCAGATGTGCACGTCGAGCAGTGCTGCTTGGTCCATGGTTTCGAGCTGCGTGAGCAGTGCGTCGAACCACTCGAAGGAATATTGATCGCGGTTGAGCCAGAAGAAGTGGGCCTTCGAAAGGCGTGACGGCTGCTCGCTCTGGCCGTTGCCGCGCAGCACCAGGCTTTCGAGCACGCTCGCAAAGGGGGTGACGCCGATGCCTGCGCCGATCAGCACGGCGTAGCGAGATTCGAAAATGTGGGCGCTCGGCGATCCGTAAGCGCCATCCACCTGCGCCACCAAGGGTTGGTTCGCGGCGCCCTTTTCGTCTTGCTCGACGCGGCGTCGCAGGGCCGAGGTCCAGTTGCCCAATGAGCGCACGTGGATCGTCAGGTGTGAGCTTTCCGGAGCGCTGCTGAGCGTGAAGGGATGCCACTCATGGCGCGCGATGGCCGGGATCCGTAAGAATACATAGTCGCCGGCGCGATGCGCGAAGCCGGGTGGACGTTCCAGGTCGAGGCGAGTCACGCCGGAGCGCAGAGCCTTAGCTGCGTAGATGACCGTGTCTGCCGCGCGCCGTCGCAGGCGCACGGTCTCTTCGACGGCCCAGCCGAGCAGCGGAACCGCCACCCACATCAGAAAGGACGGAGCGTGCACGACCGCGACGACGAACCACACGAGGTAGAGCAGATGCGTGAAATAGAAGAGCTCGAAACGGCGCGACCGCCGCACGGCGCTGCGCGCGAAGAACCACATCACGCCGAGCAGCAGGAGCAGCGCGAGGCCCGTCGCACCTCGATCGGTGAGGAAGAGCAGCTTCCCGACGGACGAGGTCCGGTGACCCTGCCCATAGGCGAAGATGAAGGCGGCGCTGTGCGCGAGGCTGAGGGCCCAAAGGCTGTGACCGACGAGCCGATGACAGAGCAGGGATTCATCGATAGGGATCGCTTGACCGCGCCACGTGGAGCGAACCCAGGTCAGCAGTCGGCGCATCACCGGGATCAGGATGAGCGCGCCATTCCAGTTGATGCAGGCACCGCAGGCTCGGCCGAGCTCCATCCAGACGTGACCGTGCGGATCCGCATGGCTGGTCAGCAAGGAGCCAGCAAAGATTGCCACGTTCGCGGCGACCCACAGCGCGAGGAAGAGCAGCGCATGCCAGCGGTTCTCGATGAAACGGCGGAGGCGCTTGCCTCGGCTGTCGCGCGGTCGATCGAGGCGCGCGAGCAAGTCCTCGTTGGGTGAGATCCA
>JADGRG010000165.1 GCA_017881145.1 Sandaracinaceae bacterium
ACCGAGGTCGTCGTCACACAGACGCGCTTGGGAAAGCTCGGCCTTTCGGTCTGCTACGACCTGCGTTTTCCCGAGCTCTATCGCAAACACGTCGATCTCGGTGCGACGCTGCTCACCGTCCCCGCTGCCTTCACCCTCACCACAGGCAAAGATCACTGGCATGTGCTCTTGCGTGCGCGAGCCATCGAAGCGCAGTGCTACGTGATTGCGGCTGCGCAGACCGGACATCACTTCGGCACGCGCCGCTCCTACGGACATGCGCTGATCTGCGATCCCTGGGGCTGCGTGATTTCGGAGTGCGGGGAAGGCGAAGGTTTCGCGATCGCCAGTATCGACGACACGGCGCTCGCACGAGTGCGCGCGTCACTGCCCAGCCTGCGGCATCGACGACTCTAACCCTGCTCGGCGGGTATGTAATTAAGCAGCACGGGCTCGCTCTGGCATCACGGTGCGACCCGCTTCGAGATCGATGCACACAGGCACCACGATCATCGGGATGCCTTTGTGCTGCAGGCGCTTTTGCACCATGAATGCAGTCTCGTTGTGCAGAGCACGGTTCCACATCGTGTCGTGCTCGAAAATCAACTGGCCCGCCACGAAGAGCGCCCTCGGGTAGCGCCCGACCAACGCGACTGCGACCTTCTCGCCCTCGACCGCGACCTCGGTGCCGACGGAAAGCGCGCTCGACGCGCGCAGGCCGAGCGTGTGCGCGTAGCGTTCGTAGCGTAAGAGATGCTCGCGGGTGCGGGCTTCGAGCGCTGCGAGTTGGTCGGGGCCCTTGAAGCTTTCGGAATCGACGACGGCGACGCTCAAGAAGACCACGCCCTCGAAGTGACCAGGAAACATGCGCAAGAGCGACGTGAGCGCGTGCCGACCCAGGCCGCTGTAGCCGCCGACGAGGAGGATCGCCACGGGCTTCTGAGGATCCGGATCGAGACGGCTGTGATGCTCTTCGAGGCCCGTGATCGGACCCGCCTCGAAGATCTCGGGCGTGCTCGTCGGCTCCGATGGGAGGCTCATGGCATCCTCGACTTCGCGCGGCGAAGGCAGATCGATGTCGAGCTGGCGCAGCGCCGCTACAACGCTGCGATAGTGCCTGCGGATGAAGAGACAGAGCACGATCAGGAGCGTCGTGATCACCAAGGTGAGCCAACCACCCTCGCTAAACTTCTCGAAGATGGTGATGCCGAGGATGAGCACGCACAGAGCGAGGCCCAAGAGATGCGCCGGCAAGTGCCGCGCCCAGTCGGCGTGTTCCTTGCGGTGGCGGATCCAGAAGACCGACATCGCGAGGTTGGAGAGCGAGAAGGTCAGAAACACGTTGATCGAATACATGACGACGAGCTTCGAGACGTCGCCGTTGGTGTAGGCCAGCGCTCCGAACGCTGCTGCGCTCATGATCAAGATGCCATTGCGCATCGAGAGTCGGTCGGAGAGCGCGGCGAAGCGATGCGGAAACCAGGAGTCGGTCGCCATGTTGGCCATCACGCGCGGTCCGTCGAGAAAACCCGCCTGCGCGGCCACGAAGAGCAGTGCGCCTTCGCTGATCAGCGTCACGATCACGAAGCCCTTGCCGATGGGCACGCCGCCGATCTGCCAGCCGCCCGCCACCTGCTCCAGGAGCACGGCGTTCATGGTCTTGCCGGGCACGGGATGCGCCTGAACGAGCAAGTAGCAGAGCAGGATTCCACCGGCGGTCACGGCCAGTGAGACGGCCATCAGCATCATGGTGCGTTTGGCGGTCTGCACGCGCGGCTCGCGCATCATCGCAACGCCGTTGGAGACGGCTTCGATGCCGGTGTAGGTGCCACCACCCATCGAGTAAGCGCGCACGAAGAGCGCGAGCAAGCCCGTCATGCCCAGCGCGCTGTGAGTGTGCTGTAAGCTCGCATGCACCTCATGCGTGGTCCGCCCGATGTCAGCCAGATGCCCGCCGATCGTGACCAAGAGGAGCAGCGCGTGAGTGATGAGAAAGACGAAAAACACTGGCACGAGCGAAGTCACTGACTCCTTCACCCCGCGAATGTTCATGATGGTCAGCAGGCTGAGACCGACCACGACGGTCGGCACCTTCCAGGCCAGGAACGCAGGCGGCAGGAACGAGAACACGGCATCTGCGCCGCTCGCGATCGAGAGGGTGATGGTGAGCACGTAGTCGACGAGCAGCGCAGCGCCGGAAATAACGCCGACCTTGCCACCGAGCAAACGCGAGGCCACCACGTAGCCACCTCCACCGGTCGGGAAGTGCTCGATGATGCGGGTGTAACCGTAGCTGATGATGAAGACCGTCGCCCCGGTCGCCAGCGCGAGGAAGAACGCTAAACCCGTATGCTCGCCCAGCGTCCGGAACGATTCGTCGGGGCCGTAGGCGGACGACGAGAGACCGTCGGCGCCGAGGCCGACCCACGCGAGCAGCGCGATCAGCGAGAGCTTGTGAAAAGCATCTGGATCTTTGACGTCCTTGGGAGCCCCAAAAACGAGACGACGTACCGTTGGCATCTTGCGCACCTCTGGTGTTAGCAACGAGGGCGCGCGAGCCCTATCGGGTCGTGCGTCCTCTTCCCAGCGCCTACGGAGTTAGCTGACGGGCTCAGGCCGGAAGAGTGGCCTGCGATGGAGTCGCATGACCTCGCGGTCATGTCCTCTCCATGTTTGCCCCGGAAGGACTTGGGTCCCCCGTTGGTCCGCACACCCGGACCACTCGGCGCGGAGGCACTTGCTAGCTGAGCCGCACTGGACACGCAAGGCGTTACGCACCCGCCATGCAAGCTTGTCGAAAACGGCTGAGCTGAAACCCCTCGGAAATGCTGGCGCAACCGGCACGGCAGATCATGCGACCGCTGCGCGCGGAGCCCGCTTGGCCGGCACGGTCGACCAGAGTGCGGCTGGCATTGGCACACATCGGCGCAGATCGACGTGCTTTGCACGGCGGCTTCTGCTTCGCTAGCATACGGAGCGTGGCGAGAAGCTCTTCGCTGCTCTGCAGCGCGTTCTTGGTTTCGGTGGTGATTGCGCTGGCGAGTTATCGCGGGCAAGCGCGCGCCGCTCAGCTTGAAGAGCTGCACTTACGACCACCCTACGAGCTGCGCAGCATGTCGGTGCGCTACCCCTGGCGCGGTCACTTGGTGCGCGGCATGAGGCTTGCCGAGTCTTCGCACGTGCATCACGTCGAGGAATACCTGGAGCACGATCGCTTCTTCGGAACTTGGCAGCTGGTGCAGCTGATGCAACGCGCGGCAACCGCAGTGGCCGAACAGCACCCCGGCGCCAAGCTCTCGGTCGGCGAGCTTTCGGCCGAGAACGGTGGGCTGATCATCGGGCACCACTCGCACCGCAACGGGCGCGACATCGACGTCGCGTTCTACCTGAAGGACGACGATGGCAACCCCGCGGCGGCGCCTACCTTCTTGCGCATGAGCGCGCACGGCAACGGCCATTACGCGGGACGCGCCTTACACTTCGACGACGAACGCAACTGGGCGATGCTGGCCAAGCTCGTGAGCGACGACGATGCGCGCGTGCAGTTCGTATTCGTCGCGCGCACGCTGCAATGGCGGCTCGTCTCCTACGCCAAGCGCATCGGCGCTCCCGATTGGCTGATCGCTCGCGCGCGGGCTGTGATGATCGAGCCAAGCTCGGGCAACCGTCACCAAACTCACTTCCACGTGCGCATCTACTGCCCCGCAGACGACCGCCCCTCGTGCCAGGACAAGCCACCTTACTTCCCCTGGTACGACGGTATCCCCCCCGGCGGTTTCTACGCCGCAGTCGCCGGCTCGCTAGCACCCGAGCTCTGAGAGCCTCGCCGCATCAAGCCTTTTCGCCCTTGGCAATGCGGGCGAGTCCCCACTCCTGCAGGCGGTATTGGATGGTGCGACGGCTGATGCCGAGAATCGCCGCCGCTTTGGTCGGTGAGCCGCCGACGGCGTCGAGCGTGCGCAGGATCGCAAAACGCTCTAGCTCGGCCATCGTCACTCCGGGGACCATCAAGCGGATCGAACCCGCTTCGTTCGGAACCTTGGCCAGGGGCAGGTTCTCGAGCTCGATCTGCTCGCTCTTGCAGAGCACCACGGCTTGCTCCACCGCGTTCTGCAGCTCGCGCACGTTGCCGGGCCAGGGATGCACGAGCAGCGCGCTCATCGCCTCTTCGGTGAAGCCGCGGATGGTCTTGTCGTTCTCCTGGCCGAAGCGCCGCAAGAAGTTGTCGGCCAGGAGTGGGATGTCGCTGGGGCGTGCACGCAGCGGTGGCACGTCCAGATGCACCACGTTGAGGCGGTAGTAAAGATCCTCACGAAACCGATTATCATCGACCAGCTGACGCAAGTCCTTGTTGGTGGCAGCGACGATGCGCGTATCGACTTGCAACGTTTCGTTGCCTCCGACTCGCTCGAACTGCCGCTCCTGCAAGAAGCGTAAGAGCTTCACCTGCACCGAGTTCGGAATCTCGCTGACCTCGTCGAGAAAAAGCGTGCCGCCATCGGCCTGCTCGAAGCGACCCTTGCGGCGCGCAGCAGCGCCGGTGAAGGCGCCCTTCTCGTGGCCGAAGAGCTCGGATTCGAGCACCGTCTCGGCCAGCGCCGAACAGTTGAGCCGGACGAAGGGACCGGTGTTGCGCTTGCTGTGAGTGTGGACGGCGGCAGCGACCAGCTCCTTGCCGGTCCCCGTTTCGCCAGCGATCAGCACGGTGGCCTTGCTGTGCGCGGCAGCCATCACCTTGTCGAGCAGCTGTTGCATCAGCGGGTGCGCGCCCAGGATCGCGCCGACGTGGCCGACCGCCGAGAGATCGAGGATGCCATCGCGTGCACGCTCCACCTCCAGCGCCAAGGCAGGCTTCTCGAGCGCGCGGCGCACCACCATGAAGAGCGCTTCGGCTTGGTCCGGGAACGAGAGGCAGTGGTCGGCACCGCGGCGAAATGCCTCAACCAGAGCCTCCGGATGGCTGCTGCGCGAGACTGCGATGAACGCCGTCTGCGAACCGGCGAGCTTGCGCGCGCGCTCCAGAAACTCCAGCGCATGCGGCTTGCCGTGGCCGAGCCCCACCACCACGAGCTGCGGGCGGCCGCTC
>JADGRG010000166.1 GCA_017881145.1 Sandaracinaceae bacterium
CGCAGGCCATCGCAGACCCAGCTGCGCGACCTCGTGCAAGCTGCACACGTCTACCAGAGACTGCCCTTCTCGCGTTTGCCCTGGGTCGAGCGCGACGACCTTCCGACGGAGATCGACTTCGTGCTGGAGAACCTCGACAGCGTGAGTCACGAGATCGACGTCACCGTCAACGGCGCCAACGAGTTCCACGAATATTTCCCAGGCATCGTGCAGGTGGCGTTGACGCCCGTGCCGATGCACGCGCAATGGGAACGGCGCTACACGGTGCCGGCCAAGTCGCGCATCTCGGGCACCGTGCGCGAAGAAGAGCTCGACGAAGCCGCCGTGGATCTAGCCACCGTCGTCAACGGCGCGCCCAATCCCGACGAGGTTGTGTATTTCCAGAACCAGTCGGCTAGCGATCCTCGCTCGCGTCCCTACATTCCGCCCGTCATCCCCGGCCTCATCGCGCTGCGACTTGGCCTACGCGCCGAGCAAGCTGCGCCAGCGTTGCAAGCACCGGAAGTGTTGCTCGAGGCGACGGTCGGCGTCCGCGATGTCGGCGGCAAGCTCGCAAGCCAAGGTGACGCGCTCTTCTCGCCGAATCCGCGAGCCTTTCACGCCATTCCGGTCGCGAGGTAGAGAGCCAGTCGAGTGATGCAGCCCATGGCGACGCAATGCTTCCGCACCAGCTGGGTGTTTCTTGGCGCTCTCTTCGCGCTCTGCCTGCTGGCGCCGTCGGTGCGCGCGGAACCGGAGCAACCGGATGCCACACGCCTCGACGTAGAGCGCTTGCCGCCCGAAGCGATCAGCGTGACGCGCGACATGTTCAAGCTAGGTTTGCACGTCGTCGCCGAGCTCGGCGGCCAAGGCCTGGTGCGCGGCGCGGGCAGGCTCTCGCATCCCGGCCCGCTGGCGCGGGTAGGTCTCGGCTACGACTCGACGCGCGCGACGCTCTGGCTGGCCGCAGAGGGCGGGTTGGGTTGGACGAGCTCGGACTTCCTGCAGGCTTGGGGCTTCAAAGACGCAGGACGAGTCGGCTTGGTCTACGGCGGCACCACCGGCTTCGACTGGCATCTCTTGAACGCGCACCACTCGCTCGGGCTGCGCGTGGGCGGACATCTTCTGCCCAACCTCAAGGCCAAGGACGGCGAGCAGACCATCAGCGTCGACAGCGTGCTCTACCTAAGATACGTCTTTTGAGCGCGCGCCTGCTGAGTGCTCGACCGTCGCATGCAGCGGAGCTCGCGTGTCAGTTGGCGTCTTGGCCGTTGCCCGCGTCGTGGTGGCCGGCATCGCCGCCGTGAGCTGCGCCGCTGTCTGCGGCCGTTGCGCCGCCATCGGCTGGCAGCGCGCCGCTATCCGCCTTGCGCGAGCCCGAGTCCCGGGTGCCCGCGTCGCCCGGAGGATGTCGGAAATCGAGGCTCTCTTGCTTGTCCTCGCAACCGAGGCCAAAGGCGAGCACTGACGCGAGTAGCCCAAGCTTGCAGAAAATCCCGATCTTCATGCGACTTCTCCCCGCCGCCGGCTTGTAACGCGCCCGCCCAGCCGAAGCAAGGTCGAGCCTACCCGCGCGTCGGCCGTCTTTGCCGTGACTCGTCTTGTGCATGGAGCAATTCCACGGACAGTGGCATGCTAGCGCCGCTATGCGCACCGCGTTCTTGGTTTTGTTGTCGGCGTTCATCGCTTTCGGCTGTGCTTATCCGCGGCGATCGACGTTCATCCATCCAGCACCGCTCGCACTGGTGAAGCCCGACGATCGCCCCAAGGATCTCTGGACGATCCGCTTCATCGGAGCCGAGCTGCCGCAGTTCAAAGCCACCGGGCTGCCCTGGGATTCCGACAAGACCGATCCCGATCCCTTCATCCGCTTGGTCGTCGACAAGCGGGTGGTGTGGGAATCGCCAGTGCAGAAGGACACGCGCCGCCCGGAGTGGAACATCACTTTGCCGCGCAATGTCGAGATCCCCGAGAACGCCACTGTGAGGATCGAGCTTTGGGATCGTGACACGGCAGTCAGCGCGGATCCGGCGGGAAGCGCCTCGCACACCGGCCTGCCCGAAAACGCGCTGCAGGATGCCACCGCGCGCGTGACGCTCGACAATCTTGCGGTGGTCACGCTGATGGTGTCGGCGCCGCGTGCGCATCAGGGAGTCGGCTTGCACTTCGAGGTACGCCCGGATGCGATCATCGTGCTCGACGTCGAGCCGCGCTCACCGGCCGGACGTGCGGGCATCCGCAAAGGCGAACGCATCGTGGCCATCGGCGGGCGACGCGTCGCAGCGCAGAGCAGCGACGAGGCCCAGAGCGGCCTCTCACTCGCGTCGGAGCGTGGCCTTACGTTGACTATCGCCGACGCGAAGGGTCACGAGCGTGAGGTCACGCTCGACAAGGGCGTCACCTGGCTGGTCATGTAGCTGCCGCCAGGATCTCCTGCACCATGGCGTCGGCGACGCGGTGCGGGGGCTCGCCCAGGCGTAGTGAGCGGTCCCCGATCTCGAGCAGCGTGTCGTAGATGTGCAGGGTCCGTTCGCGAGCTTTGTCGGCGTCGTAGCCAGCGACCTCCTGCGCAACGTTGATCAGACCACCGGCGTTGATGGCGTAATCAGGCGCGTAGAGAATCCCGCGCGCATGCAGCGCGGTGCCGTTGTCGTCGCTGGCCAGCTGATTGTTCGCCGCGCCCGCCACGATCTTGCACTGCAGCTGCGGCACGCTGCGATCGTTGAGCGCACCGCCGAGCGCACAGGGCGCATACACGTCGCAGGGCACGCGGTGGATCTCTGCTGCCGGCACTTGGTTCGCGCCAAACGCGCTGGCAGCCTGGGCGGCCAAGTCGTCTCGCACATCCGATACCGTCAGGCGCGCGCCGGCAGCGTGTAGCTCGCGGCAGAGGTTGTAGCCGACGTGTCCCACGCCCTGCACCGCGACGTGCAGGCCGGCCAGGCTCTGCCTCTTCAGCACCAGCTCGACGTAGGCCTCGATGCCGCGCCGCACTCCGAGCGCAGTGAAGGGCGAAGGATCACCGGAGCCCCCGTGCTCGGGGCTGA
Source organism: Sandaracinaceae bacterium (assembly GCA_017881145.1). GTDB lineage: Bacteria > Myxococcota_A > Polyangia > Polyangiales > JAFGIB01 > JADGRF01. The sequence continues at coordinate 3,027 of JADGRG010000166.1, forward strand.
GGCCGACCACGTGCTTGGTCTCCGTCCGCATGATTTCCATGTCCGCCAAACCGGTGCCTGCGTCTTCGGCACTCACATAGCGACCGCCCAGCTCATCGATGAACTTGGCGAAGCGCCGCAAGAGCGCCGGTCGATCGTAGCTGCCTTCGGGCGCCATGATGACGGCCTTGCCGCCACCGTGCGGGAGTCGAGCCAACGCTGCTTTGAAGCTCATGCCGCGAGCCAAGCGCAGCGCGTCGGTCATCGCGGCGTCTTCGTTCGCGTAGGGAACGAAGCGGCAGCCGCCGAGCGCAGGGCCAAGGCGGGTGTCGTGGATGGCAATGATGGCCCGCAGAGCGACCCGCTCGTCGCGGACGCAATGCACTTCGCCATAGCCGTAGTGCGCCATGCTCTCGAAGACACTCATCAGGATGCTCCTGGCGCGCGGGGGGACATCGGCAGCGCCACTCTTGATTATGCGCGTTGCCACGCTCGCTCCCAAGCGCGACGCGCGAGACACCTTCTCCTACCTGAACGGCCGCCGCCCTGCTCAGAGGTGGGCTGGTCCGTCGAAAACCCGCAAATCGCTGCGTGGGTTTGCGCTCCTGGGCTATCCTTGGCCTTGGACTCGCCACGTGGCGGGACGGGGACGCATGGTTCAGGGAGAAGAGCTACTCATCGCCGAGCCCGCAGAACGGGATCGCGAGGGTCTGCGCAGACTCTTCGATACGGAGGGCTACGTCTGCACGGTGTGCACCGACGTCGCGCAGGCGCGCGACCTCGTGAAGCGCAAGTTCTTCCCGATCGCGTTGGTCGACCTCGATTTCGGAGTGACC
>JADGRG010000016.1 GCA_017881145.1 Sandaracinaceae bacterium
CCATGGCTTCCACCAGGACCAGTGGCATATCCATCTTCGCGTAAAGTGTGTCGGTCGGCAGCGTCACGAGATCAGCAAGTGAAAGCAGCTCATGAATGAAAGGTGTCTCGCCGAGCCAATGCACCGTGCTGGCGACGCCGAGCTCGGCTGCGCGTGCTCGCAGCTCGTTCTCATGCTCTTTGGCCCGTGCGGTCTTGGCGCGGCAGGCCATCACCAGGTGTGCGCCGAGCGTCTTTGGCAGGTCGTGATGCGCGAAGAGCGCGAGGTCAGCGCCGCATCCGAACTCGAGGTCGCCCGCGTAGACCACGATGGGCGCGCCTGTCGGCAAGTCCAGACGCGCGCGTGAAGCCATGCGTGCGCTCTGCGTGCGGAGCGCCAGCTCCGTGATGCAGGGACGGATCAGTCGGAGCCGCTCGGCGCTGATGCCCGCGTCGAGAAAGCGACCTTCGGTGTGTCGTGAAAGCACGATCACTCGTTCAGCGAAGAGCACTCGTTTTGGGTCGACATCCGCACGGGGCGCACTGCAGACGGTTTGTAGAGTGCGCACGCGTCGCAAGCGCGCTGCCAGCGCGCCGATGGTCGAAGTCTTGGGGTTGGGCGCAAAGAAGAAATGCCAGAGCGGAGCGCGGGTCCCGGCGAGCAGATGCACGAGAACACGTGCATTGTCGGCCAACGCGGGAGCAAACCCTGAGGCTCGTTGCGGGTAGATCGCAGCGATCTGTGCGCGCGGAAGATCGAGCACGGCACCCGGCTGAGAGAGCACCATCGGTCGGTGACGCTGCATGTGCTTCGCCAGGTCACGCACCAGATTCTTCGAGCTGTCGTGCCAAGGCGGGACGATGGGCTTGGACACCAAGAGGACGTCGACCATGCGGCGCATCCTCGGCAACTTGCCTGCGCGACGCAACGGTTCTGCCGGCACTACACAGCCTTGCGCCGACCAGGCTTTGACTTTTCCGCTGGGTCCACCACAATCTGCGTTGAAATGGCTGTAGAGGAAGAGCGAAAAGCAGGGCGATCGAGCACGGAGAGCACTGCGCCACGCCAGCCGGCCGACGCGAAGGTCGATGCGCAGGTTGACGCGAAGGTTGACGCGAAGGTTGACGCGAAGGTTGACGCCCGCCCTGCAGCGCGGGCTGCCGGTGAAGCGCGTGAGCCGCGCATGCCGTTGGAGCGGATGGCCGCCGAATTCCTGAAGCGCGGACTCTCGGCTGGGCGTGACGTGAGCGAGTCCATCTTTCCGAAGGACTTCGCCTCCAACCTCGCATCGCAGTTGATCGATGCACGCCACGGTTTGGTGAGCGCAATTGCAAACGAGGTCGGTCACTTCTTGCGTCAGGCGGACATCGCCTCGGAAGTGCGCAAGGTGCTGGCAGGTTTGAGCATCGAGGCCAAGGTTCAGCTTCGTTTCTCCGAGGACGAGAGTGGCAAGTTGCGCTCACACACGGACGTCACGAGCACGGGTGGCGGTCGCAAGACTCCGCCGCCTGGCACGCCTGACGGCAAGTGATGGGTTAGTTACGCAGCCTTCGGCTCTGGGTTGGTTACATACCCGCCGAGCAGGCTTCGCCTCTCGGCGTAGGTAGCTACATACCCGCCGAGCAGGCTTCGCCTCTCGGCGTAGGTAGCTACATACCCGCCGAGCAGCCTTCGGCTCTCGGCGTGGTTACTTCTGCTCGGTGTGCAGCGCGCGTCCCGGGGGCGCGACCCCGGGCACTTCGTTCTTGGGCAGAGGTGCGGGGGTGGTCTTAGGCGCGTGCGAAAGCGCGCTAGCGGCTCCGCCCTCGACGCGCGCGATGATCACATGCTCCATCGTGACGGGTGTGAGTGGCCGGTTGTTCGGTGGACCAGACTGCGGCACGCGTGCGATGCGGTAAGCGAGCTCCGGCGGCATGCACTGGCCGAAGATCGAGTAACTACCGTCGAGGTGCGGCGCAGCGGTTTCGGTGATGAAAAACTGGGCTTCGTTGGTGTTGGGCCCGCGGTTCGCCATGCAAAGCTGGCCCGCGCGGTCGTGCTTGAGCGAGGCATGCAGCTCGTCGGGGATCGTGAACCAGGCCCTGCCGCTTCCATCGCCGGCCAAGTCGCCACCCTGGATCATGAAGCCGGGGATCAAACGGTGAAAGCCGAGGCCATCGTAATAAGGCCGCCCTACCCAGGCTCGCTCCTTGGCTGACCAGAACTTTCGCAAGCCACGCGCGAGGCCCACGAAGTTCGCGACCGTGATCGGGGTCTTGTCTTCATAGAGGTCGCAGTAGAAGTTGCCCATGCTGGTCTGGATCGTCGCGACCAGCCCGCCCTTGCCTTTGAGGCCTTTGAGCGCTTCGTTCAGCGTGAACCTGCCGTTGTGTGGATCGGGCGCATTCGGTGGCTGCACGACTTGCCAGCCTTCGGGTGCTTTGACCTGGATGTCGGTCTCGCCCGCTTTGGTCGTGGCGTGGATGACCTGGACGTCGTTCTCGGTCGCGCTCTTGGCAGGTTCTTGCGTGGGCTTCGCTGGCTCGGGCTCGTTGGTCGGAGCAGGGGTCGGAGCAGGACTTGGGGCTTGCGTCTGTGCCTGGCTTGCTGCGGGAACCTCGTCGGTCTCGGGCTTCCTACACGCTGACAATGCCACCAGCAGGATCACGAAGGTCGTAAGGCCGAATCTGCAGTAGCTCATCCCAATCACCTCACAGAGTCTTGAGCCACGTCGACGAAACGCACGACTGTCCCGGCGGACAGGCTGTGTCTACGCGCGAAACCGGCATTCACTTCCAGCACGTATTGCGACAGGCCGGGCACGCTGCGCGCGTCGTCCGTGAGTGGCGTCGCATTCTCGACGACGCCGAGCACGGTCTTGTCTGCCGCGATGAAGATCATGTCGAGCGGCAAGAGCGTGTCGTGCATCCAGAAAGTCAGCGGCTGCGGGCGCTCGAAGAGGAAGAGCATCCCTGCGTCGGCATCCAAGTGCTTGCGATACATCAGACCGCGCTGGCGGTCCTCGGTCTTCTGCACCACCTCGACCCGCACCGTGACGGGGTCCTGACCGGTTGGTGCCAGCACTACGCGCGGGCCGCTGCGAGCCACTTCATGCTTGGCGACGACGGCCTTGCTGGGTGCGCTACTTGGTGCAGCCTGGGCCTCGCCACCGGAGGTGGCTGAACAGTCCAGGAGCACGGGCAGCGCCAGGACGAATGCCAAGGTGTTGCGGAAGCGCATGGTGCGCCATGCCTATCACACGCGGCAGCGAGAGCCAAACCCGCGCACGACGGAGGTCGGGAAAGCCAGGCTCAAGGCAGGTGGCGTGCGAGCGCCATGGAAGCACATCGCGGGGATGGGTTGCGGACAAGGCCAGCCCACCTGTTGCAGACGTAAGCAATATGCTTCAAACTGCTTACATGGCCAAAGGCGCATCACTGACCGTTAGGATTCCAGAGCTGCTGAAGAAGCGCATCGAAGCGCGCGCGCTGCGCGAGCATCGGTCGCTATCGGCACAGGTGGAGCACGAGCTGGCACATTTCTTCGCAGCCGAGCGCGTGGTCGGGCCAACCAAGGCCGGCCGGCTGATCGGTCGCTACGCAGGCAAGCGCATCCCGAGTGCGGGTGAGTTGCACGAAGTGAGAGCGAGCTTGTGGTCTCGCTTGCAGGGCGACGCACCGTGAGCAGCTACGTCCTCGACACACACGCGTACCTGCTCGGGGTGACGGCTCCCAAGAAGCTGGGCAAGGACGCGCTCCGCATTCTGCGACGGATCGAGCGCGGAGAAGACGAAGGTCTAATCCCCGCGGCGGTTGCCGCAGAGATCGTGATGCTGGCCGAGCTCGGCCGAACGGAGATCGGCCTGCCAGAGCTGAAGGCCTCGGTGCAGGACACTCCAGGCTTGCGCTTTCTCTCGCTCGATCTGGCGCAGCTCGAGGTATTTTCGGGGTTGCGAAACATCCGCGATCCGTTCGACCGATTGATCGCGAGCGCGGCGCTGGCGACGGGGTCGCGGCTCATCACCAAGGACTCGCTCTTGTCGGATTCGGGGCTGGTGGACGCGGTTTGGTAGGAAGCCCTGGATCGGAGCGCGAGCACGCTCTGCTGGGTGCCAGCCTGTGGTGTCGCCAACGTAACGGCATCGATCTCCGAAAACGGCTAGACTGCGCGCATGACGAGGCCGGGAAAGGTGTATCTGATCGGGGGTGGTCCCGGCGACCCCGAGTTGCTCACGCTGAAAGCGGTGCGCTGTCTTGGGCGCGCTGACTTGGTGCTCTACGACTCGCTGGTGCATCCCAACTTGCTCAAGCACTGCCGCGCGGACGCGGAGCGCGTGTTCGTGGGCAAGCGCGCGGGCCAACCGCACGAACGGCAAGCCTCCATCAGCCAGCGCTTGGTCGAGGCGGCGCTGCAAGGGCGCACCGTGGCGCGGCTCAAAGGCGGTGACCCTTACCTCTTCGGCCGCGGCTCCGAAGAAGCCGAAGCGCTGGTGCTCGCGGGCATCCCCTTCGACGTGGTGCCTGGCGTCGCGTCGCCGATGGCGGCCTCGGCATACACCGGCATCTCGCTGACCCACCGCAACCTCGCCAGTAGCGTGGCCTAC
>JADGRG010000167.1 GCA_017881145.1 Sandaracinaceae bacterium
CAACCCGGCCTTCATGACGCCGCCCACGCTGCCAGAAGCCGTCGTCGATGCGACCGAGCTTGCGCGTTGTAAGAGCCTCTTCCCATAACGACGCGCCGGAGTGAGCTTGGCCGATCTACTCGAACCTGATGAGGCACTTTCGCGTGTGCTCCTGGCCGTGCCGCCGCCAGCAACGGTGCATCTGCCGCCGGAAGATTGTCTGGGTTTGGTGTTGGCGGAAGCTGTCCTGGCCTGTGCCGACTTGCCGCCCTTCGATCGCGCGATGATGGACGGTTATGCCGTGCGTCTGGTCGATGCCGGCCGCACGGTGACAGCGCTCGACGAAATCGCGGCAGGCGACGGCACTTCCCGCGGAGCGCTGCAGTCCGGCCATGCTCACCCGATCATGACCGGCGCGTCGGTGCCCGCGGGCGCAGAGGCCGTGGTCGCGATCGAGCAGACCACGCGGGTCGGCGACTCGGTCCGACTGCCCGAGCGCATACGCAATGGCGCCAACATCGTCCCGCGGGCCAGCGAATGTGCTGCGGGTCAGCCGTGGGCGAAGGCGGGTGAGATCGTGACGCCGCTGACGCTGGCCGCCGCGCTGGGTGTTCACACCGCGCGGCTTGCGGTCCACCAGCGTCCCCAGGTGGCCGTGATCGCGACTGGAGACGAGTTGGCTGCCGCGCCTTCGCAAGCGGGTCAGATCCGCGACACCAACGGTCCGATGCTCGTCGCCTTGCTGCACGAGGCTGGCCTTGCAGCCCGCAGGCAGGTGGTGGGTGACAACGCCGAGGCTCTGCTCACGAGTCTACGATCGCTGGCTGCGCTCGACGCCGTGGTGCTGACGGGTGGTGTCTCCGCCGGGACGCACGATGAGGTGCCCGGCGTGCTCAGCCGCTTGGGCGCCGAAGTGTTGTTCCACAAGGTAGCGCAGCGTCCGGGAAAACCACTTTTGCTCGCACGGCTCGGACGGCAGCTGATCTTCGCGCTGCCAGGCAATCCGCTTGCGGCTCACCTCTGTGCGTGTCGTTACGTGCTCCCCGCTTTGCGACAGCTCGCAGCACTGCCGCATGTTCCAGTCCGCGGGCGTGGCACGCTGGTTACGGCATTGCCGTCGAATACCGAACGCACCTGGTTCCTGCCCGCCCGTGTGCAGGCGGGTTCAGTGATGCCCTTGCCACCCGTGTCCAGCGCCGATCTGGTCCAGCCGCATCAAGCCAACGCCTATATCCGCCTCTCGCCCGGTGCAGTTGCCCTGCCTGCCGGCACTGAGGTCGACTACACCCGCATCGGAGCCGACGCATGGGCAAGCTGAAGTTCACCCACCTCGATGAGCGCGGCCACGCCCGCATGGTCGATGTCGGAGACAAGGCGATCACCCGGCGCACGGCCACCGCCAGCGCCTGGGTCAAAACTACCGCAGCCGTCGTGCTGGCGATCCGCCGCCAAGCGGTTGCCAAAGGCGACGTGCTGGCTGTCGCGCGCATCGCCGGCATCCAGGCCGCCAAACGCACCGACGAGCTGATCCCGCTCTGCCACAGCCTGCCGCTGGATGCGGTCGAGGTGGATCTAACACTCGGGCGCTCCGTGATCCGCATCAGCGCAACCGCTAGTGTATCCGGGCGCACCGGAGTCGAGATGGAAGCGCTCACTGCGGTCGCGGCCGCAGCGCTGACTGTCTACGACATGTGTAAGGCCCTGGACCGGGGCATGGTGATCGAGGCGATCCAGCTCGAAGCCAAGTCCGGTGGCCGCAGTGGTCAGTGGAAGCGAGCCAAGTCCTCGGGCGTGTCCAGGTCCGCGAAGGCAGCGGCGTCCGCGAAGCGCACCGGCACCGCGCCCAAGCGTTCCCAGAGTCGATAGACCCCGAGCTCTGCCCGATCCAACGCGAGTGACACTTCGCCGACCAGCGTCGATGCCACTAGCGCGCAGAGCGGCTGCATGCACTCGGTCCACGCCACCGCCAAGCGGCCATCCCAGCCGGCGATCAGGCGCTGCACTTGCTGCGTTCCCAGGTTGGGCATGTCCCCGGCCACGATACACACGGGCAGAGGGGCCAGCGTCAGCAGAGCGGCTTCGATGCCTGCCAGCGGCCCGAAGCCGGTCCGTCGGTCTGCGATCACGCGCAGACCGGTGCTGGCATAGGGCGCGCTCTGGTTGGCGACGATCACCACCGGCTCGCAGCCGACAGCTGCCAAGGTCGTCGCCAGTCGTTGTGCCGGCGTGTTTCCATCGGGCAGCAGCAGCGCCGACTTGTGCGAGACGCCCATGCGGCGCCCCTGCCCGCCCGCGATGATGGCTCCAGCAAGCTGCATGTCCGCGCGATCATCGACGCAGCAGCGACGACCGTCAACGCTAGACAGGAACGCATGGAGCGCGAGACACGAGCGAGGCGCCCTCGGTTTCGAGGAGCGGGCGGAGCCTACGTTTTGTAGGTGAGCACGCACCGCAGAAAGCGGGGGCGGATCGCGATGTGGATCGCGCTCCATGCGTCTCTGTTTAGAGACCGGCGTCGCCTTTGGTC
>JADGRG010000017.1 GCA_017881145.1 Sandaracinaceae bacterium
AGCTTGCCGGTGTCGCAACGAGGCTCCGGGATTTGCCCACGAAGCAGAACGCGAAGAAGCACAGCAAGCAGGACGCCGTGCTCTTGCTCTCCCGCGAGATAGCGGACCTCAAGAAGCGCGGGTACACGCTGGAACAGATCGCGGAAGCGCTGAGCGTGTCAGGGCTGCCGATCTCGACGCCGACGCTGAAGAACTACCTGCACCGGACCAAGCGTGGCGCGGGGAAGTCGCCGGGGACCAGGGCGGTCAACGCGCGGATAGCCAACAAGAAGCACACGGTGAGAGCCCGAGAGTCGTTCGCTACAACACCGGATAGCGACGAGATTTGAAGGGAGTGAATCATGGAGAAGCAGATCTATTTGATCGGCGGTAGCAAAGGCGGCGTTGGGAAGTCGCTCGTAACGATGGCGTTGGTCGACCATTTGCTGGAACAGGGAGAGAGCGTCCTGCTCGTCGAGTCGGACACCAGCAATCCGGACGTCTGGAAAGCGTACAAGGATGCGGTCGACGCACATCTGCTGAACCTCGACGAAGCCGACGGATGGATCGAGCTCGTCAATCTCTGCGACAACGCGCCCAAGAGCGTAGCCGTCGTGAACACGGCCGCGCGAAACAACCGCGGCGTTAGCGCGTACGGACAAACCCTGAACAGCACCTTGGCAGAACTGAAGCGAAAACTCGTGACGCTGTGGGTCATCAACCGGCAACGCGACAGCCTCGAGCTGCTCAAGGAGTACATGGCGGCGATTCCGAATGCCGAGGTGCACGTCGTGCGAAACGGATACTTCGGCGAGGAGAAGAAGTTCGAGCTCTACAATGGCTCGAATGTGAGGAAGACCGTGGAGGACCAGGGTGGCAAATCCGTGACCTTCCCAGATCTCGCCGACCGCGTGAGCGATGACATCTACAGCAAGCGCCTCAGCATCGCGCGGGCCTCGAAGGAGTTGCCGCTCGGTAACCGGGCCGAGCTCTCGCGCTGGAAGGGCGCGGTGGCGAAGGTGCTGTCGGAGATCATTGTATGAGCGAGCTCGACGAGAGCTTCGCGAAGCTGCTCGGCACGCAACCGAGCGAGAAGGAGAGGCAGGACCTCTACCGCGTTCGGGATGCTCTCGGACTCAGCAGCAACGATGCCCTGTGGCTCGTACTCATGGCACTGCAGCACTATCAGAGCCAATACGAGAAATTCCCGGCGCGCATCGAGGCCGCGGCGCAAAGGACATTACAGAAGTTCGAGAACGCCGCCGACGCGAGGGCGAGGGCCGCCGCAGACAGCGCGAGACTGCAAGTGACGAACGCCGCGGCGACAGCCGCCTGGGACGTCGTTCGAAAGGTCGAGGCAAGGGAACGGCTGAAGTGGTTTTCGACGACCCTCGCGACCTGCGCTGTATGCCTGACCGGACTCGCGTGGTTCATGCACGCCAAGGGCACGGCTGCGGGTTACGGCGTCGGTTACGCGTCTGGCTATGAGGCTGCAAAGGATGAGAAGGCAGCTGCCTCTTGGACGGCGTCGCCCGAGGGCAAGGCGGCGTACCGGCTGGCACAGGCCGGCAACCTTCTCGAGCTTGCTCGGTGCTCAAGCCCGGGCTGGTACATCCAAGATGGAGTCTGCTTCCCGGCACGAGCCGCAGACGGCTTGTACGGCTGGCGCGTCAAGCCGAGATGAACACGCGATTAGTGACGGCTCTTGTCCAGCTTCGCCATCACGTCCTCCGGGCTGTGATTGGAGTCGTGCATGTACTCCGCTGCCCAACGACGCGAGATGCCCGAGTGCTCGGACAGCGATTCGGTATCTCTGCCGGACGCCTTCGCGTACGCCAATCGCCCAGTGTAGACGACATCGTCGAGCTCGTACTCGCGCGAGCAGTCGGACGCGTGGGACTTCTGGAAGAGCTCCCACCAATGGATGGCGCTGCGTTGGCTGAGCCGCTGGCCCGCTGCGCGAGGTGTGCTGGACACAAAGAGCGGACCCCGGAGGCGTCCCGCCGGCAGCCAACCGTCGTCTCGGGCGGTTCGCAGGTAATCCTCAAGTGCCTGTCGAGCTCGAGCGCTCAGGGCGATCGTACGCTCCTGATAACGGTTTTGCTCGCATGGCCGCATCACGATGCGCTTGGCAACGCTCGGGCGTCGTGCCTCCGGATCGATGACGTCCTCGATGTTCATCGCAAGGGCGCCGCTCGTGCGGACAGAGCCATCCCACAAGAGCAGCACGAACGCCCGCGTGCGCAGTGCCACGAAGGACCCCGTCTTGGCCCAGATCTCGAGCGTGCGCAGCAGGTGCTTGCTGTCGCTTGGCTCGATCGGCACACGAGCCCGCTTGGTCTTGCTTTTCGGCCGGCTGCCAGATTGCATTTCTCTGTATCTTATAGCAGGGCAGCCAAGCGCTGTCGCGGTGAACCGGTGTCTGGGGATACACCGCGGGGTCGACCGCAGGCAGGGCACGGTGCCTCGTGATGCTCGAGTCGCCGTATCTCACGACCGCCGAACTCGCGAAGCTGCTCAGGTATCGCAATCGCAGTGGCGTTCACATGGCGGTCCGCCGTGGCCAGTTGCCGAAACCACGACAACTTGGCCGGCGTTGGCTCTTCATCTGGGCAGAGGTCGAGGCTATGCTCACCGGCAGAACGAGCGTGGGCGTCATGGAAGGAGCCGTGCATGACGCACACCGAGCGCCGGGTGGCACCCGGCATTTGGCAATTGAAGAAGGACCTGTTCAACATCCGGGTACGCGGCAAGTGCCCGCGGACCGGAAAGATGACGGCACGCTGGCGCAAGTTCGAGGGAAGCAAAGCGGAAGCGCTGATGGCCCGAGAAAACTGGCGAGCCGAAATCGAAGAAGGAGAGCTGACCGCAAAACGGGAAACGCTGTCAGCCTTCGCCGCATCGTGGCTCAGCACGAAGCTCAGTCGCGGTGATCTTCGTGCTTCGACGGCACGTCGATACGCTGAATCGCTCGACCTGCACATCTTGCCTGCGCTGGGAGATGTCTACGTCGATGCGCTCACGGTGCACGGCATTGAGGCCGCGCTCACCCAGTGGGCTGGCAAGTACGAGAGCAGTACGGCCAATAGCTGGTTGCGCGTGCTGCGCACGGTGCTCGCGACGGCGTGCGCAGAGCAACTCATCGCGTCCAACCCGGCCGTGTCGGTTCACGCTCTGCGCGAAGGACCAGACGAAGAGGACGACGATGACGATGGTGAGCTGACCAACGCGCTCACGCCGACACAGCTTGGGGACTACTTGAGTTCGTGGCACGTGCTCTACCCGAGCGACTATCCGCTGGTCGCAACCCTCGGCCTCACGGGATTGCGCTGGGGCGAGTGCACGGCGCTTAAGTGGTCTGACATCGAGAGCGCTGAGCAGAGCGGCGCGTTACGTGTGCGCCGATCGCACGTACGTGGTGTCGTACGCGGCTCGACCAAGACGGGCCGCAAGCGCGTTGTGCCCTTTCCCGATGTGCTGTGCGACGTGCTCAAGCGATATCGACAAGCGCTCGTTGTAGAGCAGCACCTAGGCCTCGCCGAGGGCTGGGTGTTTCCGAACACCGAGGGCAAGCTGCGTGCCAACGGGCAACTCAGCGCACGCAATCGTGAGGTGCTGAAGCACGCCAAAATCGGCCGGCACGTGACCATCCACGGGCTGCGCCGAACGGTGACCGATTTACTGCGGCGCGCTGCGGTCGACCCCGTAGCCGCCAAGGCGATCATCGGTCACGAGACAGACCGCATGCGCCAGCACTACTCGTCGGTCGGCGCCGACGAAGCACTGGCCATCGGCAACCGCGTGGTAGCGCTGGTGCCCGGGTTGAGCAGGTCAGAAAAAGAACCATCAAATGGTCGAAACGATGGTCGAACCGCTTCGGAAGCGCCTGGACCGGCCAGTGATAGTATCCTGTAACTTGCTGAAACTACTTATAGAATCGTGGAGCGGGAGAAGAGATTCGAACTCTCGACGTCAACCTTGGCAAGGTTGCACTCTACCACTGAGTTACTCCCGCAAGTGGGCGGGATACGTAGACAAAAGTTGGGGCGCCGTCAAGTTGATCTCAGTGGGTGGGGCGCACGGCGGGCCGAAAAGATCGAGGGGGTCGCAGCTGGGGGTTGGCGATGAGTTTCGGCGCGCCGGCTACGCGCTCTTAGGGCAGGGACGATGCCGCGCTCACTGCGGGCGGATGCCGTCGGCGGGCAGGAGGCGTGCGGCCCAGAAGCTTGGGATGAGGGTGGCGGTGACGCAGATGCCGAAGGAGATGAGCAGGGTGGAGATGAACTCGCTCAGACTGGTGCGGATCGGCAAGTGATCGATGAGGTAGACCTTGGGATCGAGCGGGAAGCGGAAGTAGTGGAGGTAGGCGCAGACGCAACCTCCGAGCGCAAGACCGATGCTGGTGCCGACCAGGCCAATGGCAGCGCCTTGGACCATGAAGATCTCGAGGATGGCGGTGTCTTTCGCGCCCATGGCTTTGAGGATGGCAATCTCGCGGCGCTTCTCGAGCACGACCATGATCAGAGTCGCGACGACATTGAACGCAGCGACGAAGATGATGGTGGCGATGACCAGCGAGAGCATCACCTTCTGAACCTCGAGCGCGGTGAAGAGATTGTGGTTGAGCTCCTTCCAATCCATGGTGTGGAAGGGGCCACCGCCGAGCTCGCGCTCCAGGCGCAGCGCAACCGCTGAGGCTTTGTCGACGTCGTGCAGGCTCATCTCCACGCCCACGACGGTGTCGCCCTGGTCTTGAAAGCCTTGCGCTTCGTAGAGATCGACGTAGGCAAGCTTGGTGTCGTACTCCTGGAAGCCGGCCTGGAAGATGCCGATCACGCGAAAATCTCGGCTCTTGGGCACGCTCGGTTGTGCACGCACCAGCGAGGTGTCGATGCCGGTGAGCGGAGAGATGATCTTGACGCGCTCGCCGATCTTCACTTCGAGGTCCTGCGCGAGCGTCACCCCGAGCACGATGCCGGGCAGCACTTCGTCGTCGACCGCACCGGGAGCTAGCTCGGTGCTGGTCGCTACCAGATGCTCTTCGGCTTCGTCGCTGGGTAGCGCGGCCAGCTCGTCCGTGGCGAGCGCCGTCTGCATCGCTGCAGGTGTTGGCACTTCGATGCCGGGCTGCGCGCCGCCAGCGGCTGCGAGCTTTTCGGCTACGCCTGCGAGCGCTCTTACGCCAGCATCGGCGGTGCTCGTGACTGTGGCTGGCGCAGCTTCGGGCTCGTCGCGTACGCCGGCATCCTGCTTGGCCAGCTTAGCAAGCTTGGCGAGGTAGGCGTCGAGGTCTGCGTCTTCGTTCTTTGGCACTTCCCGCGCTAGGCTCTCGGGGCGGATGGCAGGCGCTGTACCAGGGCGACGCAGACCTTCCAGTGAGCCCTTGACCAGCTGGTGCGGCAGGTCGAGTACCTTGGGCATGAGCACGGGGTCGACGCCCTTCACCAGCACGCCGCTCAGGCGGTCGCCCTTGGCGAGCATCATCTCGTTGATGATGAAGGGTGCGGCGCCTGCCACTTCCGGTATTCGGTTGGCGCGCGCGACCACGTCGCGATACTCGTCGAAGTTGAGCCCGTACTTGAGCACAAGCACGTGCGCATTGACGCCCAGCACCTTATCGCGAAACTC
>JADGRG010000168.1 GCA_017881145.1 Sandaracinaceae bacterium
TCCGTCAATTCGCTGGCAAGCCCGCGAGGCCGACACAAGCTGGCAGCCTTGGCGCGGCCAGGGTCCAGTGGACGGCGGCCGCTGGAGCTGCAAGGCTCTCCGCCCCGGAAGGCTGGCCCCGGCGCACCACGCGCGGTCTAGTGCTACGCGCCAACCTGCGTCGCCCCCACCTCCTTTCGCGGCTGAACACACATGCTGCTTGCCGGTTCCATCCTCGATCGCGCCCCGGGTCGCAAATACGCGACCGCCCTCCGCTTCGCCGAGCTCTCGCTGCGTGCGCCCCTGCCACGCGCCGGGACGCTCAATGCCTGGCGAGCTGCCTTGCCCGAAGGCTTCGACCTTGCGCTGCGAGCGCCCAGGGCCTGCATCGTTTCCCCGCTCGGTCCGCTGCGCGTGGATGCCAAGGTCGAAAGCGCCCTGGCCTGGGTTCTCGACGCCGCGGATGCGCTCCAAGCGCGCGCCGTCGTATTGCCCACACCCGCCGATCTCGCACCGGGAAAGCGCAGCCGTGAGCTGCTGACGGCCTACGCCGCACGACTACGGCGCAGCAGCGGACGCCACTATGTCTGGGCGCCCAGCGGGGTCTGGGAACCAGAAGAAACCAACCAGCTCTGTGCCGACCTCGATCTGGTGCGTGCGTTCGATCCGCTGCAGATGCAGCGACCACAGGGCCCCGTGGTCTATGCCCAGCTTTGCGCGATGGGGCACCGTTCGAGCTTCTCGCAGGCCGCTCTCGATGATGCGCTCTCCGTGATCACCAGCGAGGAAACGACCGCCGCGTGGGTGAGCGTCGACTCCCAGTGCTCCTTCGAGGTGGCCAAGCGCCTGCAGCGGTTGGCGGCCGAACGAGGCCTGACCACGTTTGGCGCCGAGCCCGGCGCAGACGACGATGAGCCGGACGATGAAGAGGACGAAAGCGACGAGGATGAGCTCGACGAGGACGCCGACGACGTGTCATGAGGTCGATCGCGCTGCTTTCCGGAGCACGCGTGCAGCGCATCGACGCCCCGAGCGAGGACGCGCTGTCGATCACGCTGGCGGGGCAGAGCTACAAAGGCGTGCTGGTCGCATCGCTGCGAGAGGGCGCGCGTGGAGTCGGCCTCGTGGCCAAGCGGCCGAAAGGCGCGCCGGCGACGAGCTTCGTCCAGAAGCTTCGCAAAGAGCTGGCGGGCGGACGCCTGGCTGCGCTCGTGCAGAGTGCGGCCCATGTCGTCGAGCTGCGGGTGGCGCGACCGGATGGCGAGCGCCGCCTCGTCTTCGAGCTTGGCGCGCATCCTGACATCCTGCTGCTCGACGCCGGGGGCAAGCCGCTCGCGAGCCTGCGCCGGCGCGGCAACGACGCCAGCGCGGAGCGACCACCAGCACGGCACGGGACCCTGTTCTGGTCCGAAGACATCGACGAGCTGGAAGCCCATGGCGCCGAGCTGCTCACCGATCAAGCGGCCGTGGAAGTGGCGGCGAGACGCAGGGCTCTGCTGCGCGAGGTTGCGGCAGTGCACAAGCGCCTCTCACGGCGGCATGCAGCCGTCCAGGGCGATGTCGCCCGAGCTGCTGATTCGATGACGCTGCGTGCGCAGGCAACACTGGTGCTGGCCAACCTGCATGCCATCCCCAGAGGCGCACGAGAGGTGCGTCTCCAGGACTTTGCGTGCGATCCGCCTGCGCTGATCCCGGTTCACTTGGATCCAGCCCTTCCGGCGCGCGCACAGGCCGAGGCCTGGTTTGCCAAAGCGCGCCGCTTCGACCGTGGAGCCCAGCTTGCGAAGGAGCGCTTGGCGCTGACGGCGTGCGAGCTCGACAAAGTGCAGGCGCTGCGGGCGCAGATCGAGAGCGCTGAGACACCTGCGCTCCTGGACGAGCTGGCCGAGCGGGCGCGCAGGCTCGGCGCGAGGCTACAGCAGGCTGCTGCAGCCAAGCCCGGCCGCAAGGCCGAGCCCACGCGCACCCCGTACCGCGAGCTGCGCGGCTTTCAAGACCGGCCGATCCTGGTCGGCCGCGGCGCAGCGGACAACGATGCGCTCACCCTCTTGCACGCCCGGCCGCACGATCTCTGGCTGCACGCTCGGGACGTAACCGGTGCGCACGTAATCGTGCCGCTAGCTCGTGGGGAAGCCTGTCCGCCCGAGCTCCTGCGCGACGCCGCCATACTTGCGGCACATTTCAGCGACGTTCGCGGCGAGCCCGTGGTCGACGTCGTGTACGTCCCGCGCCGCTACGTGCACAAGCGAAGAGGCGCGGCGCAGGGAGCGCTCAGCGTGGAGCGCGAGAAGGTGATGCGCCTGCAGGTCGAACCGAAAGCGCTCGAACGCCTGCTTGCGAGCGAGTTACGAACGTAACTCCCGGGTATCCGACCTCTGCGCTCGTGCTCGAGTGGCCAGCGCGACTCGCGTAGGTCGGCTTAAAAGGCACTAAGCCGCCGGCACGAATGCCGGCGGCCAGTGCACAACCGCATTTGATTTGTTGAGAGTCTGAGGCTCTCAATTCGTCGAAGAGAAGGTAGCAGTCGGGTCGAAGCTCGTGACCTCGGGCATCACGGCGTCGTCGCTCATCGGTTCGGGCTGACTCACAGGAGCAGCCTTCACCGCCTTCTTCCTCGCGGGGCCCGCTTTTGCGGCCTTCTTCGCCGAGCCCCTTGCCTTTGTAGGCTTGCGCTTAGCTACTTTTTTTTTTGGTCGCCCTTTTGGCGGCCTTACGCTTCCCGCCCTTTTTGGCGGCCTTGCGTCCAACCTTGCGCTTGCCCTTGCCGGCGGCCTTAGTCGCCTTCTTGGCGGCCTTCTTTTTCTTTTTCGCTGCCATACGGACCCTCCTATGGTCGTAGGATGAAAGTAACCTATTGTAGTGTGATGCCACGTGTCAATAGCGAGAACACATAAATTATACATAAGTTATTGCTATTTGTATGATCACTGGCAGATCCATTTTCCAACCCATTGAAATCACTCATTAATTTTCATTGCAGTGAGAGCACTCTATTCAGCTGGGAACGGGCGGATCTGTGCTCGGGACCAGAGTGGAGCCTCTTCGATCCCCTTCGGGTGCTGGTCGTTGACAGCGCTCGCGGCCCCGCCCTAAGTTGCGCCCTCCACTGCGGGCTGCGGTTCGGGGCCCGTCTCACCAGCGAGAAGAAGCGATGAATTGTTGCAAAGCTCTGGCGTTGGGGATTCTGGCCGCGCTCATCTTCGTGGGCTGCGGCTACTCAGAAGAAGAGATGCAGGCCCAGAAGGACCGCGTCGTTCAAGTCACCAAGGCGCTCGACGCGCTCGAGGGCAAGCACAAGGAGCTGCAAGACCGCTTCAAGGTGCTGAGCTCCGAAAACTCGCAGATGACCGAGCGCCTGCGCCAGATGGGCATGAGTGTCGAGGATCAGAAGCGCAGCATCGAGGAGATGAACAAGCTCGTAGAAGAGCTGAAGGCCAAGGAACGCCAGGCCCAGGCGCGCTTGCAGACCTTCCGCAACATGCTGGAGCGCTTCAATAAGATGATCGCCTCCGGCAAGCTGCGCGTGAAGATTGTGCGCGGCCGGATGGTGGTCGAGCTGGCGGAGAACATCCTCTTCGATTCCGGCAAAGCAGACCTCAAGCCCGAGGGGCAGCAGGCGTTGACGGAAGTCGCCGCTGTGCTCTCGTCGATCCCTGACCGCGATTTCCAAATTGCTGGCCACACCGACAACGTGCCGATCAAGAGCGCGAGGTTTCCGTCGAACTTGCATCTGTCGACCGCGCGAGCTGTGACGGTCGCGATGTTCCTCGGCGACCATGGCGTGCCCGCCAACCGCTTTTCGGCTGCTGGCTACGCCGATACCCAGCCTGCCGCCAGCAACGACGCACCCGAAGGGCGCGCCCAGAACCGCCGCATCGAGATCGTGCTGATGCCGAATCTCGACGAGCTGCCAGATCTCTCGCAGCTCAAGGACCTCACGAACTGATGGCGGTGGCCATTTGCCCTGATCCGCGGCTTACGTCCTCGCGCTCTCGGTCACGCTACGGGAAGTAGCGCTCCCTCGTGCGCTCCGGGCGCGCTCGCGCCTCAGGGCAACTGACCATCGCCATGCGCGAAAGGCTCAGCGGTGCAAGCCCCAAGCATTCGGCCAGAGGCGCTAGCGACGATCGACGTCGGCACCAATTCGGTGCTGCTGCAGATCGCACGGCTTGGCGCCTCCGGCCGCATCGAGGTGCTGGTCGACCGCGCCACCATTACACGACTCGGCCGAGGCGTGGATCGCACGAAGCTTCTCGA
>JADGRG010000169.1 GCA_017881145.1 Sandaracinaceae bacterium
AGACGCCTGGACCGCGATCCACCATCCGTCGGGGTTGGGGCCCCGACCCCAACCGGGCGATCCGCCCCCGCTTCCTGCGGTGCGTGCTCACCTACAAATGTAGGCTCCGCGCGCTCCTCGAAACCGGCGGCGCCTCGCTCGTGTCTCGCGCTCCATGCGTTCCTGTTTAGGCATCCGTGGCAGCGGCGGCCATCGCTCAGCACCAACGCGCGACGCTGGCGCCTCAATACATCCACTTCATCAACCAGCGCACCGCCTGCAGCACTCTGCGGTCATAGGGAAAGCCAATCAGCTTCGCGACCAGTGCGGAAATCGGGCCGAAGCAGGGTCGGTCTTCCACCACGCTTTGTAGGCGACAGAAGCGCTGCAACGATTCGATGCCGTGTCGCGTGCCCATGCCACTGGCTTTGATCCCGCCCAGCGGGGCTTGCACGAAGAGATAGTTCAGGAGCACGTCGTTCACGCACACGCTGCCGGCATCGATCTGCTCGGCGATGGCACGGGCCCGCGCCGTGTCGCGCGACCACACGCTGCCCGACAAGCCGAGCGAGCTCTGGTTGGTCAAGCGCAGTGCTTGCTCTGCATTCTGCACCCGCATGATCGGCAGCACCGGGCCGAAGGTCTCTTCGTTCATGACTTGCATCTGCAAGGTCGCGTCGGCGATCAGGGTCGGCTGGAAGAAGTTGCCGCTACGCTCGGCGCGCTGGCCACCGCAGAGGACACGCGCGCCGTGTGCGAGCGCGTCGGCGATTTGCGCTTGGGCTCGCGCCATCTGCGGTGGGAAAGTCATGGCACCGACGTCGAACACCTCGGCGTCCGTGCCGGCGCCGTGCCGCAGGCGCTTGGTCTCTGCTTCACAGAGCGCGATGAACTCGTCCGCCACGGCGTCTTCGACGAACACACGCTCGGTGCGAACGCAGACTTGCCCGCTGTGAGCGAAGCCACTCCACACCGCGGCACGCGCCGCGCGCGGTAGGTCCGCGTCACGCAGCACGATCATCGCCGACTTGCCGCCGAGCTCGAGCACCGCGGGGATCAAGCGTTCGCCTGCGGCCTTACCGACCTGGCGGCCCGCGCGTTGGCTGCCCGTGAAGAACACCATGTCACAGGCCGCTACCAGCGCGACACCAGTGTCGGCCCGGCCGGTCACCACCTGGAATACATCGCTTGGCAAACCCACTTGCTGCCAGAGCGCAGCCACGCGCAGCGAGGTGAGCGGCGTCCATTCCGAGGGCTTGAGCACCACACTGTTGCCCGCGAGCAGCGGCGCGATGGCGTCGGCGAAGTTGTTGAGCAGCGGCCAGTTCCACGGCCCGATCACCGCGACCACGCCGTGCGAACGGTAGGCCACGCGTGCGCGCTTGTTGGCAAAGAGCAAGGAGCCTCGCACCTGGGTTTGCAGCGCGCGGCGTGCGGCCCGGCTGGTGTAGAAGCGCGTGAGCTCCAGTGTGTAGAGCATTTCGAAGACTTCGGCTTCATAGCGTGGCTTGCCGCTCTCGCTGGTGAGCAGGTCGAGCAAGCGGGGGTCGTCGCGCATTACGCGCACCAACTTGCGCAAGCCACGTGCGCGCTGCGCAAACGAGAGTGCGGCCCACGCCGGTTGAGCGCGACGCGCGTGCTCGACAGCGCTCTGGACGTCGGTCTGCGAGTGCTCCGGCACTTCGGCCAGCAACGCGCCGTTGCTGGGGTTGTGTACCGGGAAGGTTCCGAGTGCCAGATACGCGTGACCGGTCGCGGCGCAGCTCTCCATCAAAGACTCTCCTGGTCGCGGCTAGAAGCCCACGCCGCTGGCGCCAGTGTCCGCCGCGGGCATGCCGCTGCCGCGCTGGACGGGAAGCTTCTCGCTGCGTAGGCCATCACCAAGGAAGACAGAATGACATATCATTCCGTATTCCGCACGGACGCGACTGGCTCCGTGAGGGCGTCCTACCTGGCGCACGCTGCCCCCGCAACTTGCCCCGGACAGCCAGTGCTATTGCGCGTCGTCATGCGCGCGTGACCGCGTCTCGCGCTACCCATCGTCGGGCGCCTGCGGGACGTGGTAAACCGCGTGCGCGACGCGAACGCGCACGACATGTGGCGCAAGTAGTGGAATAATCCGCTCCCGACGAAAACACGTTTCGGCTGAGAGCCTGACTAGAGGAGACTCCATGACGACGCAGAAGATCATCTGGACCGAGATCGACGAAGGCCCTGCCCTGGCCACCTACTCTTTGCTGCCCATCATCCAGGCCTTCACCAAGGGCACCGGTATCGCGGTCGAGAAGTCCGACATCTCGCTTGCAGGTCGCATCCTCGCCAACTTCCCCGACAAGCTCACCGAGGGCCAGAAGGTCGCGGACAACCTCGGGCACTTGGGCGCGCTCACGCAGAAGCCCGAAGCCAACATCATCAAGCTGCCGAATATCAGCGCCTCCATCCCTCAGCTGATCGCGGCCATCAAGGAGCTGCAGAGCCAGGGCTACAAAGTCCCCAACTACCCCGAGCAGCCCAAGGACGACGCCGAGAAGGTCATCCAGACCCGCTACGCGAAGGTGCTGGGCAGCGCTGTGAATCCCGTGCTGCGCGAAGGCAACTCGGACCGGCGCGCGCCGCTCTCCGTGAAGAACTTCGCGAAGAAGCACCCACACAAGATGGGCGCCTGGACCGCTGACTCGAAGACCCGAGTGACGCACATGCAGAGCGGCGATTTCTACGGCACCGAGACCTCGACCACGGTCGCGAAGGCGACGACGGTGCGCATCGAGTTCGTGGCCGCCGACGGCAGCGTGAAGGTGCTCAAAGAGAAGACCGCGCTGAAGGACGGCGAAGTCATCGATAGCTCGGTGAGGAGCGCCAAGGCCTTGCGCGGGTTCTATGCCGACCAGATCGAAGTGGCGAAGAAGGAGAACCTGCTCCTCTCGCTGCACCTCAAAGCGACCATGATGAAGATCTCCGATCCCATCATGTTCGGCTTCGCCGTGTCGGTGTTCTACAAGGATGTGTTCGAGAAGCATGGCGCCGCGCTCAAAGAGGCGGGCGTCAACCCGAACAATGGCTTGGGCGATCTCCTCGCGAAGCTCCGCACGCTTCCCGAGGCCAAGCGCACGGAGATCGAAGCCGATATCAAGGCTGTCTACGAGCGTAGGCCGGCGGTCGCGATGGTGGACTCCGACAAGGGCATCACGAACCTGCACGTGCCGAACGACATCATCATCGATGCGTCGATGCCGGTGGTGATTCGCGACTCAGGCAAGATGTGGGGTCCGGACGGTAAGCTCCGCGACACGCTGGTGCTGATTCCCGACCGCTGCTACGCGACCATTTACAAGACCATCATCGAAGACTGCCAAAAGCACGGCGCCTTCGACCCAGCCACCATCGGCAGCGTGCCGAACGTCGGCCTGATGGCTCAGCAGGCCGAGGAGTACGGCTCTCACGACAAGACCTTCCAGGCGGCTGGCGCGGGGACGATCCGGGTCGTCGATGCAGCGGGCACGACCTTGCTGCAGCAGAAGGTCGAGGCCGGTGACATCTTCCGTATGTGTCAGGCCAAGGACATTCCCATCCAGGACTGGGTCAAGCTCGCCGTGACGCGCTCGCGCATCACCGGGGCGCCCGCCATCTTCTGGCTCGACAAGAAGCGCGCGCACGACGCGCAGATCATTGCCAAGGTGGAGACCTACCTAAAGCAACACGACCTGAAGGGTCTGGACATCCGCATCATGAACCCGGACGACGCCATCCAGCTCTCCGCGGAGCGCATGCGCGCAGGCAAGGACACCATCTCGGTGACCGGCAACGTGCTGCGCGACTACCTCACCGACCTCTTCCCGATCATCGAGCTCGGCACCAGCGCCAAGATGCTCTCCATCGTGCCACTGCTGGCCGGTGGCGGTCTCTTCGAGACGGGTGCTGGTGGCTCGGCGCCCAAGCACGTGCAGCAGTTCCAGAAGGAAGGCTACCTGCGCTGGGATTCGCTCGGTGAGTTCTCGGCCTTCGCGGCATCGCTAGAGCACGTGGCCAACACCTTCAAGAATGCCAAGGCTGCGACCCTGGCCGAGACGCTCGACCAAGCCATCGCCAAGTTCCTCGACAACGACAAGTCGCCGGCCCGTAAGGTCGGTCAGATCGACAACCGCGGCAGCCACTTCTACATCGCGCTCTACTGGGCACAGGCCTTGGGAGCGCAGACCAAAGACCAAGAGCTGCACGGACGCTTCACCAAGGTGGCGCAGCAACTCGCCGAGAGCGAAACGAAGATCAACCAAGAGCTGATCGCAGCGCAGGGTAAGCCGGTGGACATGGGTGGCTACTACCACCCGGACTTCCAGAAGACCGACAAGGCCATGCGCCCCAGCCCCACGCTCAACGCGATCATCGACGCGCTCAAGTAGCGCTGGCGTTCGAGGCACGTATACGGAAGTCGCGAACGGTCCGCATCTGCGGGCCGTTTTGCGTCGTGTTCAACGCAGCGCTCCTTCCGGTAGCTGGCACTTCCAGCTTGCACTATTGCGTGATCGGCGTGCGCTGGCAGTTGTCGGTGACATCGGTGGGTGTCGGGTAGGCGAGCACCTCGAAGTCAGTGGCTTTGATGCCTTTGAGCGACCGCGAATCCAGACCGACTTCAGCCCATTTGAGCGTGCTGACAGCGTCGCTCTGACCCATCAGCGGGATATTGCCGCCGTCGGCCATATACATTCCGTAAGTCTGTAGGGCCTTCACCACCACCTTTGCAGCGTCGCTCAGGCTGGCCATGCCAGCGTAAGGCGTCTTCATTCGCAGGTGCGCTCCGTAAGGCATCGAGGTGAGCGGTCCGGTGGTGTTGGTGCCATGCGTCGCTGGCGGCACGTACTTCTTCTGACGGATCATGTCGTTCGGGATCGCAAAGCGGATCGCGTGGTGGATGGCACCCGCCTTGATTTCTTCGGCGGTGAAGAGCAGCGGCGCGATCGGGAAGCCGGCAGCGTCGGCGCTGGTACACTGGTCACCGCGACCGTGCTGATCGTAGACCTTGGAGGTGTCCCAGAGCGCCAAACATCCAGCGTAGAACGTCCCGGTCGCGTCGATGGTGGCGTGATACAGCTCGTAGAGCCGATGTTCGCTGCGTGCGACCAAGAGGATGTGGCAGTCATCGCCGGCGTCGAAGCCCGAGCACTGGTAGCCGCCGAGCATGTTGCCCAGGCCTGCACTCGCTCCGTCATTGCCTTCGACCACGCCGCCTACCGGCACCGGAACGGCGACGGTGTCGCAGTCGGGGTCGGCGTGGAAACCGCTCGGCCCGGTTTGGAACGTGCGCTTGACGGTGCCAGCGGGTACCTCCAGCGCTGCGAGCGAGAAGTCGATCTGAAAGATGTGGTTCCCTCCTCCCCAGCCGTCACCGCCGGCATGCGAGACCATCCACTGGGTGATTGCGTCCGAGTCCGAGGCTTTCGGGAAGAGCGCTGGGTCGTGGACGTCGGTGTACCAGGGTGCGCCCTGCGGGAAATAGCTGCCGGCGCTCTGTGTAGCCTGCTTCGTGCCGGAGGGCAGAGCCGCATCGCCGCCGCCGTCAGCAGCACCTCCGCTGCCTGCGCCACCACTCGTGCCTGCGCTTGCGGCTCCCGCAGCACCACCGTCATGCGCTGCCGTTTCTCCACCATTGCCGCCTTTAGCTGCGGTCCCTGTGCTGCTCAAGCCACCCGCATCGCGACCCGAGCCGCCTTCGGCTGCGGCCGCACCACTCTGCTTGTTAGAGCAGGCCGTGCTGATGGTAAGTCCTAGCAGCAGGCAGATCTGCAGCAGTCGATGTACAAACATGTTCCGACCTCGTGCGCGAGAAGGGTGTCCCCGAATGACACGTCGACGAGCCTCGGATGTCAACACGGAGAGGAAGGCGCGACGCCGGGAGCTGACCGCTCAGCGGGTGTTGGCCGGAACGCAGCGCCGGTCAGCTCTACTCGGTACCGCAGGTCGGATTCACGCAGACGGCGCTGCCGCCCGGGTGGGTACCGCTCTTGGTGACGGCCAGCGTTTCCGGACGGTCGTCGCAGGCCCAGGCCGGCGGACAAACGGTGGCGCTCGAGCAGGGCATGACGCAGGTGTTGGTCTTGTGGAAGCAGAACATGGTGGTGTCTACCCCGCGATTGGCTAGTGGCACTGCACACTTGGCATCGGCCGCCATCGCGCGGGCTGTCTCGTCGGTCATAGCTGCCATCTCGCTGGCTCCCAACTCACACGAGCTACCGATGCTGGGCACCACTGTGTCCCACGCAATATCGGTGCGCGTGCTGACTACGCGTTGCGTCTCGTTCAGGCACTCGAGTTTGACTGTAACGCCGCCGAGCGGTGTAGCCGAGGGCGAGAAGCTCACCCGCTGTGGCGTGGCCTTGGGACAGGTCGTGGTCGCGTCGGTGGAGAAGTTGTCGTAATACCAGCCATCGCCTTGCTCAACGGTAGTGCCCGTGACCTTGAGCTGGTCGACCACGCAGATCGCGCCGCCGGTATCCGGCGAAGAGCTCGGCGGATCCGTCGGGCGGAGGAAGCCACGCTCCGCGCACGCGGTGGGAGCGCTGCCGTGCGAGGCAGTCGGCCCGGGCAACTCCCACACCACCTGGCACTTGACCTTACCCTTCTCATCCCGCACCAGCGGCTTCGGAAGACAAACCGCGCCCAGCTGCCTAGCCACGATGTCGATGACCCGGTTCAGCGCAGGCGTGTAGTCGTCCTCGCAGATCGAGTAGATAGTCGCGTTCTCGCCGATACCCTTGGCGACTTCCACGTAGCGCCTGCCGGGATACGCGCGACCCAGCTCGTTCATGTCACTGCCGCAGGCAGGTTTGACCGTGAGGCCGCTCGATCCACTCACCGGATCGACCACGTTCTGCATGCGTGGATCGCTCAGAACGCCGTCATAGTAGGCATTCCGCTCCGCCTCGTCGGCGAACTTCACGTTTGCCGTCGCCTTGTCGTCCACGAGGTCGAGTGGCACGCCCGTGATGGCTGCGTAGACGACGAGCTGCTCACGATCTGCACGCAGCGCCCGAAAACCGTTGATGTAGCGGCTGGTCGGATAGAGGTGGTCGCGGTTGGCGCCGATCAGCGACCGAAGATTGGGGTTCGCTTTGGTCTGTGGTTCCAGCCACGCGGGAGCCTGCGCCGCAGCGTAGAGGCCCATGTCTCCCGTCGAGCCGTCGTCCTCGTCGCTCAAGACGATGATGACCAAGAGTGATGCGTCATCACCGACACCGCTGCGCAGAAAGCCGAGGTTGGAGCCATCGCCGTGGCCGAAGCCTTCCTCGGGATGGGAGCTGTCGGTCAGGAAGCTGATTGGGTTCTTCGCAGCAGGCGCGTTCGTCTTGGGGTCGAGGTACTTGGCAGGCCAGAGCGCTTTGAGCACAGCTTCGAGCTGCTGCTCGTAACCACAACCCGTGACACCTACAT
This sequence comes from Sandaracinaceae bacterium, assembly GCA_017881145.1. Taxonomy (GTDB): domain Bacteria; phylum Myxococcota_A; class Polyangia; order Polyangiales; family JAFGIB01; genus JADGRF01. Next base: position 7,402 of record JADGRG010000169.1, read on the forward strand.
TCGATATACAGCTAAAGTCGTTCGCCAGCTTGGTGACCGCCGCAGGGTCAGCCGTCAGGCTGGCTGGGTTCGCGGTGTAGGTGAGAAAGGGCGGATAGGCTGCGCCACAGCCAGTGCTCCCACCCGGCAGCGACGTGTGCTGAAACTCGCCATCGTGCCCGAACCCAGAGCAGCTTCCTCTCGCAGGCAAACCGACCAAGCCCATGTCGGAGTCGACCACGGCGATGTGGAGGTCTCGGACGGGAGGGAACGGCCGCGGATCATTGTCGTTGCGCTTTCCGTTGACCAGCGCCCTCACCATATCTGGCACGTGCTGACGCAGGTTCTTCTGCTTGTCGTCCATCGACTGCGAATTGTCGATCATGAAGAGCAAGTCTACCTTGTCGACTCTGTGCACGGCGATCTTGTCAGTCACGCCGGAGACTAGGCAGGGATTGAGTGGCGCCAGCTCTCGCTGCAGGCAGCCACCCGCCACCGCCGAGGCGCCCACGACCACGGCCACGCAAACCATCTTCCGCCGCATGGTCAGCATCGAAGTCTTCTCCTTGGCTCGTTGGCTCGCCGGAAATGGGCCTATGTAAGTCCACAGACCCCTACCGGATCTGTGTTGGGACTTTCATAGTCCATATGACGTGCGTCGCTCCTCGGCGTGCATCTTTTCGATGCAGACCACGAGAGCGAGCGCTCAGTCACAACCCTGCGACGCGACGACCGCCGACTACTTCTCGCTGGCGTTGGCGGCACGACGACGGCGGTAGAGCTCGACGCCCAAGCGCACACCCTGCACGGCGAGCCCGAACACAATCCCCGGCACGCCTGCGCGTGCGCCTATCGAGGCGACTCCAGCGTCGAGGCGACGAAAGTGCGCGTGACCCGACGAGATCTCGATGAAGCCGAGCGGCGCCGCAAGGAAACCGCCACCGCCGCCGAAGCC
>JADGRG010000170.1 GCA_017881145.1 Sandaracinaceae bacterium
ACCTTCGACGGCTTCTGCAGGTTGCGGGTCGCCGAATGGACGTCCGCAGAATTCGGAGGAGATTTCACCCTGGCGAGCTACCTCCACAGTGGCGAGCGTCACGTGGCCATCGAGCCTGATGTTTCGATCGCGCACGCCACGGTGGCGCATGCATTGCGACGAGCCGGAGAGCCCGAGCAAGCGCTGCAGGCCTACCTGCGCGGCGCACGCTGCGTGCCGGCGCAGCCTTGGTGCGATTGGGAAGCGCTCAAGATCGCGGTGATCCTGGGCGATGCCAAGAGCGCACTGGAAGCAGCCTCGCGAGTTTCGTCGCGAGCCCCGAAGCCACGCTGGGATCAGCGCGAGACCACCGCCCTGATGGTGGCGGATGTTCTAGCTGCGATTGCACCGAAGCTTGCGTCGCGTCGCGAGCAGCTCCTGCGCATCTACGACCAGCTCACCGAGCAAGCGCGCGACGCGGACGACAAACAGCACGTCGCGGCGATCCGGCGCGCGATCTTTGCTGGCGAGGTTCCCCCCGCGCCGCTACCGCTGCGCACCACGGCAGTCCCGCCCGACCCGGATGCGGCACGCTTCTTCGCTTCGCTCAAGGAAGCTTATCGCAGCGGCAAAGTGCGCGACGAGGACATGCTTCTCGATCCAGTCTACGCGATGCTGCGCAAGCGCTTCGTTCTCGCCGAAGTCTTGCGCATCCCCCGCGGCTTCAGCTGACGTTGCAGGCGTAGTGGCGGGCACGGGCGAGACGAGCAGCCAGCCGCGCCGAAAGGTCGCGAGAGTCGCGAAATGCGCAAGGCGAGGGTCGTTCAGGACGCGAAGTCGGCAGGCGCGGGGCAGACGCGGTTACGACCGCCGTTCTTGGCTTTGTAGAGTTGCTCGTCGGAAGCGCGGAAGAACGCTTTAGCGTCCATGCCCGGCTGCAGCTCGGCCACACCGATCGATACTGTGATCTTGATCTGTTCGCCTTCCACCACGAAGGGGTGACCCTCGACGAGCTTGCGCAGGTCGTCGGCGATCTTCACCGCGCCTTCGAGCGAGGTCTCGGGCAGCAACGCGGCAAACTCTTCGCCGCCGTACCGGCCGAGCTCATCATCGGGACGCAGACGCTTCTGGAGGATGCTCGCCATCTCGCGCAGCACGGAGTCGCCGGCCAGGTGGCCGTAGGTGTCGTTCACATCCTTGAAGTGATCGATGTCGATCATCAAGAGTGCGAGCTCGCGCCGGTGCCGCGTGGCGCGCGGAATCTCCTTCTGCACGACCTGGTCGAGACGCTTCTTGTTGCCGACGTCGGTCAGGCCATCCGTGATGGTCATGTTGAAGATGGTTTCGTGGTACTGGGCCTCGACGTCGGAGCCGGACAGATACTTGAAGATGGTGTCGCCGATCTTCACTTGATCGCCACGCCGGAGCTGGCAGTTGCTCACGGGATCGGCTTCGTCGTTGACGTAGGTGCCGTTGGTCGAATCGAGATCAGTCACGTAGATGCGACTGTCGCGGTGCTCGATGCGCGCGTGTCTGCGCGAGACGCTATCGCTGTCGAGCACGATATCGTTTTCACGATCGCGCCCGATGGTGATCGTCTCCTTGTCGAGCACGTGCCTGCGCCCGAGGTCGGACTCCACAGGCGTGTAGATGACGACGAGGCAGTCGTCGCCTTTGCGCTGGACTTTGAGCTCCTCCAGCGTCGTGACACGGGTCTTTATGTCGTGGTCGGAGTCCACTGCTCGTAAGCCGGGTGAGAGCTACAGGAAAAAGACACTCTATAGCGTACGGACTCGCCACCACCGAGTAAAGCCGCACGTTTGATCGTGGTGGTGCTTGGCGCGCTGGGCAGATTGTGCTCGGACGACGCACCTTACGCCAGACTAGCGCACACCGATGATGGATTGACTTACGAACCCAGTGACGACCTACTACGATTCTCCCTCGCGCCGATGTACGAGAGCACGCACGACGACCCGCCACGCATCCTCGTGGTCGACGACGAAGCAGTCATTCGGGATATCCTGGCGGACTTCCTCGCCATGGAGGGTTTCGATGTGCGGACCGCTGCGGACGGATCGGCCGCGCTCTTCGAGCTCTCGCGAGGACACTATGACCTCGTGCTCAGCGATCTGAAGATGCCGAACATGGGTGGCATCGAGTTGCTCGAGGCCGTGGCTCAGAGCTCGCCGGATGTTGTGACCATCATCATGACGGGCTTCGGCACGGTGGAGACTGCCATCGATGCCATGAAGCGCGGCGCGTACGACTACATCATGAAGCCCTTCAAGATGGAGGAGGTCGTGCACACGGTGCGGCGTGGGCTGGAGCGCCGCAAGCTCGCCGCTGAGAACCTGCGGCTAAAGGAAGCGCTCTCGCTCTACAAGGTGAGCGAAGCCATCGCTGCGAGTCTGTCGCTCGACGAAGTCATGCACAACGTGACGCAAGCGGCCGTGCACGAAGTCGACGCGGACGTTGTGACAGTGTTGCTCGACGACGGTACGGGAACATTCTTCGAACGTGCGCGGATCGTGAACCCCAAGCTTGGCATCGAGGTGGAGAGCACAGCATTCGGCACACTCTCGCCGCAGGCTCTGGCCGAGCATTTCGCCGGTGAGAAGCGCTTGCGAGCACACGGCGAGCGTGGGTTGCGTTTCTTTGCGACCGAGCCACAGCTAGCGCTCTGCTCCATGGTGGTCACCCACCTGATCATGGCGGGCCGGACCATCGGGTACATCGGGGCACTGAGCTTCACTGCGAAGAAGCTCTTCGATGAAGGCCAGCGCAAACTCTTGAGCATCGTCTCGGACCGCGCGGCCGCCGCCATCGAGAACGCCAAGCTCTACGAGGATCTCAAGGCAACGTTCTCGCAGACCATCAAGGGGCTCGCCAGCGCCATCGACAAGATGGACCGCTACACCGCCGGTCATTCGGGCCGGGTGGCTGCGTATGCACAGGTGCTAGCCATCAAACTCGGGCTCGACCCTGCGCAAGTCGAAATCGTGCGCCAGTCGGCGCTGATGCACGACATCGGCAAGATCGGCTGTGTCATGAACCTGAATAAGCCAGGCATCCTGACCGATCGGGAATACGACGTCTTCCGACGACACCCTGGCTTCGGGCGCGAGATCCTCGAGCCCATCAAATTCTTGTCGCCGCTCATCCCCGGCGTGCACTCCCACCACGAACGTTGGGACGGCAATGGCTATCCGCTGGGCCTGCAGGGGCAGGACATTCCCCTCATCGCGCGCATCATCTCTGTGGCCGATGCTTACGACGCCATGACCAGTGACCGCGCCTACCGACGTGCATTGCCGCATTCGGTCACGATGCACGAGATCAAGAGCTGTGCAGGTAGCCAGTTCGATCCAGACATTGCGGCCGAGTTCACCGATGCCATCGAGGTCGACCGCCAAGCGCGCGTCGACGCCGAGACTCCAGTTCCGGAGTGAGCCGCACGCTCAGACGCCGTCGCGCCGTCCTCAGTCGACTGCGTCGTCATGGTGAGCAGGCCGCGTCGGGGTGCGATGCTCGGCGGAATCAGCGGGCGCTTCGACCTGGGCAGCGACGGGCGTGACCCGTGTGCGCTCGCCGTTCGCGGGTGCGGGATCCGCGGACGTCACGACGAAGTCGCGGCCGATGGGCATGGGCAAGTGCGGCTCGCCGCGTTCTTTGGCGTCCTGCCACGGGTAGCGGATGCGCATGTGGTGCGCGCTGCCGAGCGTGTCGGTGATCTGCATTTCGAGCGTGCGCAACTCGGCGATGCTCAGACCGGATTCGTCGAGTTGCCCCTGATGCAGCTTGGTGAAGATCACGCGCTGCACCAACTCCTGGAACTTCTCACGCGTCGGCGGATCGACCGTGCGCGCGCCGGCTTCGATCGAATCGATGAGCATCAGGATCGCGGTCTCGCGAGTGCGTGGCCGCATGCCGGGATAGTGGAAGGCATCCTCGGCCAGGCGCTTAGGATTCCCCTGGGCGAGGGTCTTGTGCCAGAAGAATTCGAGCATGCTGGTGCCGTGGTGCGTGTACGCAAACTCCACCACGGCCTCCGGAATGCGGCCTTCTCGCAGAATGCGCGTGCCTTCGACGACATGCGCCATGATGGCGTCGGCGCTGACATCCGGTTCCAGGTCGTCGTGCGGTGAATGTTCGCCGCGCTCCTGGTTCTCGACGAAATACTTGGGCTGACAGGTCTTGCCGAGGTCGTGATAGTAGGCGCCGACGCGCGTCAGTAGGGCGTCGCAACCAATGGCGGCGGCGGCAGCCTCGGCGAGATTCGCCATGGCACGGGAGTGTTCCCAGGACCCAGGCGCCTCCGCGGCGATCTTGCGCAAGAGTGGGTGCTCGAGATCGGTGAGGTTGAGCAGTTGCGAGCGCGACACCACGCCGAAGATGCGGGATACGACCGGCTGCAACGTAAACGCCAGGACGCCTGCGAGCGTGCCCGCTGTCAGGGTGGCCATCGGCCCGGAGGTCCACGTGCTCGCCAACTCCTGCTCCAGGTGGAACCCGTCGAAGATCTCTTTGGTCGCGACGTAGACACCTGCGCCGACGACGCCGCATACCACGCCTGACACGAGCAAGAAGAGGGTCTGTTTGCGGGCTGCACGGAAGGTCAGTGCAGCGATGCCGCTGCTGATCAGATACACCACGCTCGCGACCGGATCGTAGGCGATCAGCGAGGACGCGAAGAGGGTCAGCATGGCCGCCAGCATCGAGCCCGTGCGCCGATCGACGTAGAGCGACCCCCAGAGCGGCAGCAGAGCGATCGGAAAGACGAAGGCCGAAACGCTGGTCAGGAGCAGCGCAGCCTTCATCACCAGCAAGAAGAGCAGCGAGACACCAAGCAGGGAGACTTGTGTGCGCAAGAGAGCGCCGGACTTGGCGCTAACCCGCCGCAGATAGGTCGTGGCGAGCAGGACGACCATGAAATACACGGCCCACTGCGCGCAGAGGTGGGTCGGGCGCGGTGGCCGCCGCTCGCGTTCGAAGGCCCGCACGATGGAGTTGAGCCGTGGGTCGTGGACCACTTCGCCCCGCGACACGGTGTTGGCGGCCGTGGTCAGGCGAGTCGCGCCAGTGTCGGGATCGGTGGTGCGCGTCGTGGTGCGCGGCAGTCGCAGCGTGATGGGCGCGGGCCGATCAGGATCGACGCGCCAAGGCTCGACGAATGCCTCCGCGAAGTTGGCAACGGTCAACGCCGTGGCGAACACGGCGCTCAGCACCACACCGGATGCTGCTCCGGCGACGAGTCGGGTACGAAGCATAAATCAAGAAGTCGGCTGGAATGCCTTCACAAGTGTGTGCGGGATGTTACCAAACCGTGAGCGGCGCGACCTGGGCCGGAGCTCACTATGATCCCCCGCATTCTACCCTCTTGGCAACGTGTGCTTCCGCTCGGGGCAGCGCTATTCACGCTTGGGGTGGGTCTGTGCGCATGGCCGTATACCGTGGACGATGCCTACATCGTCGGTCGCTATGCGCGCAACCTGGCGTCGGGACTTGGCTATTCGTTGGACGGGCGGGGCTGGAGCGACGGGGTGACAGGCCCTCTGTGGCTGGTCCCCGGGGTAGTGGCCGCGTGGGCGGGTATCGACCCCGTGACGGCCGCCAAGCTCGTCGGGCTCGGGTGTATGGCGGTCGCCATGGCGCGCATGCTGGCGCGCCTGGTCGGGCGCACTCAAGGGCGGGCCGTTGCTTCCGTCGGCCTCATGTTGGTTGTCACGGAGCCGACAGCCGGAACCTGGGGGGTGGCTGGGCTAGAGACCGGCGCTGCGACGCTCGCGCTCTGTGTTGCCGCGCTCGCCGCGACGCGTAGGCCGCGGCCGGCGATGGTCACCGCTGGCGTCGCGCTCGGCGTGCTGGCGTGGCTCCGGCCTGAGTTGGCTCTCTCCTCGGCCGTCTTGCTCGGCTGCTCGTGGCTGCGGCTGGGCCAGCGCGCTCTTCGCGCACTCTTCATCGCGGGCCTCTTCGCCTCGGCGCTCGCGCTACTGCGCTGGGTGCTCTTTGGCTCGCTCTTGCCACTTTCGTTCTACGCCAAGCCCGGGACCATCGTGGAAGGTCTGCGCCACACGGGTCGCGCCGCGCTCCTGCTCAGCGGTGGGCTTGGCGGCGTGCTCTTCGCCGCTGGCGTGACGCGCGGTCGGCACGACGACCGTATCTTCGCTTGTGTCGTGGTCGCGCAAGTGCTCGCTGTCAGCTTGGCTGGTGGCGACTGGATGCCCGGCTTTCGCCTCTTCGCGCCGATCCTGCCGCTCTACATCGGCGTCGCCGCGGTCGGCGCCGTGCGGTTGGCGCGCTCGCCGAGCGGAAGAATCGTGGCGCTCGTCTCGCTTTTGTTCGCGTGCGGCTTGCCTCTCCTGGACCTGGTCACGCGCATCCCCGAAGTGCGCGCGGCGGGTGCAAGCCGTGACCGCGTGGCTCGTGCGCTCGCCCAGCGGCTGCGTGCCGAGGCTTTGCGGGTTGCACTGGTCGACATCGGCTACCTCGGATACCAGAGCGACGTGCAGGTCTTGGACCTTGCCGGCATAACTGACGCAGAGGTCGCGCATCTGCCGGGCGGCCATCTGAGCAAACACCTCGATGCAGCGTGGTTGGCGCAGCAGGCACCTTTCGCACTGGTGTTGCACTCCAGCACCGCGCCACGAGTGGACGCCGAGTCACGGCTGCTCGGACTCAACGGCTACCCGGTGGAGATGCAGGTGGCTGCGAGTGCGTTCGTGCGTTCGCGTTTCCGCGTCGCTGAGGTCTTCCACTACGCGCCGCGCTACTACTACGCGTTGCTCCTGCCAGCGCAGCCGCCTAGGGCTGAAAGCGATAGGTGATCGCGACGAAGGGCGCGCCGAAGAGCCGGAAGAAGGGCGCCGTGTCACGAGCGCTGCTGGTGGCCAGCGTGCGCAGGAAGCAGAGGTCGAACTCCCACTGCGTGTTGCCCGCGATCCGCAGCCCGTAGGAGAGCAGGAAGAGTGACTGATCGATGAAGCTCAGGCGCGTGCTGGCATTCCAGAACGTCGAGTATTCGAAGAGCAACGAGAATGCCTCGGAGACGCGCGCGATCATTCCCGCAGACACCGCGATCGGGAAGAGCACACTTGGCAGGTCGGTCAGGACCACGAACGAAGCGAGGGTTGCGCTGGAACGGCAGGCCGGCTCGAAGCAGAGTTGCCCCGCGCCGCCGACGCGACCGGCAAGCAGCGCCTGGCGGCCGGCGTGCAGGTAGTCGGCGGAGGCGAGTGCTGCGATCCGCAGCCACGGGCTGCGATGCAAGCTGGCTTTCAGGGTGAAGTCGAACACGCCTTGTTTGCCGAAGTCGGTGAAGCCACCCACCGCAAGCTGTAGCCGGTCGGTCGGCGCGTAGCCGACCTGCAAGAGCACGAGCTCGTAGTCGCTGACGAAGACGGTCCCTTTGGGCTGCGTGTCGCCGGTCGGCATCAACACCACGCGATCCGCGTGCGCGTGCGCAAAGCGGTAGCTCTGCACGGGCTGGTCTGCCTCTGCGGGCGGTGGTGAGGCAGGCGGGGACGCCGCTGCTACAGCTTGCGCTGGCGGCTCAACGGTCACTTGCGCGTGGGCTTGGGGCGCGCAGACCAAGCAGCAAGCCACCACCAGACACGCGCAGAGCCGAGCGACGAGCGCGGCGTCGATGCTCCTCTTGCCCCGGATCTTCTGCGCTGTCACCGGGCGATCCAAGGCGCGTCCCTCCGTGAGAAAAGCGCAGCGGCGCGAGTGCCGCATGATAGCGGGCTGCGCGTGCGCTGTCGTCAGGTATTGCCGGCCCGGAGTGCGGGCGTGGGGCGCGACGGTGAAGAGAGCCTCAGCGAACCGGAGTCATTGAACGTCGAGGCGCTTCGGTGGCACGATCGGACGATGGCATCGGATCTCGCACCGGGTTTCTTGGTCGCAGCGCCGATTCTCCTCGACCCGAATTTTCGGCGCTCCGTTGTGCTCTTGGTCGACCACCGACCCGAGGGCTCGCTCGGGTTCGTGATCAATCGTCCCGCGAACGTGACACTACCCGGCATGCTCGATGCGTTGGGCTTGCGTCCGGGGGGCGGGGCATTGCCAGATTCGCCCGTGCTGGTGGGCGGGCCCGTCGCGCCCGACACGGGCTGGATCGTCTTCGAGAAGACCAAAGAGCGAGCCACCGAGGACCACATCGTGGATGTGTCCAGCCGGATCGCCGTCAGCGCGTCGCGGGAGTTGCTGGAGTCGATCGTGCGTGGCCCGGATTCGGGCAGGCTCCTGCTCGTGCTCGGCTACGCTGGTTGGGGTCCCGGCCAGCTCGACGCCGAGATCGCCCAAGGCGCGTGGATCCCGGTCGACATCGACGAGCAGATCGTCTTCGAGACACCGCACGACGAGCGCTGGGCCGCCGCGCTGCGGAGCTTGGGCATCGATCCAGCGCGCCTGACGAACGCAGCACCCTGCGAAAGCTAGAACGTGCTCCGGGTCGTGGCGCTCGCAGCCGTCAGCTGCGGCGTGGTCACGGCTTCTTGGCGTGGGCCGCCGAGCCGGTCGCAGGCGCGACTGGGACCGGGGCAGCGATCGCGTCCTGTGGGAAGATCACCCGACCGAAGCGCGAAAGCGTGTGGAAATCGCCGACCAGAGGCGGAGACCAACCCACGGAACGATCACCCTGCGGGCGGGCATCCATCACGAAGAAGTTCATGCGCCAAGTCGTGTTGGCGCTGGGCGGACTGGCTGGAGTCTCGCCGGCTGCAAAGGCGCTCCACGGGATCGCTGCCTCGACGAGGTAGCCCGTGTCGCTCTTGTCGTCGTTGAGTGTGCCGTTCAGCGCGACCTTGGCAGCGATCTGGCTGCTCCAGTCGGTGTGGCCAAAGGGTTGCGGGATCCGGGGAGCGTCGTAGCGCGTGTCGAAGGTCACCCCACGGGGAGAAACCTGAAGCTCGAAGTAGTTCTTTCCGTCACCGTCGGGGTCGACCATGATCTCGACCGTATCCTGCTCCCAGAGATGCTCGTCCTGCCGGCTGAAGGTGCTCTTTAGGTAGTCGTCCTGCACGGTGAAGCCGACATAGAGACTGTGCTCGTCGTAGGCGACCTGCGCGCGCGCTGCGAAGCCTCCCGGCTCACCAGTCATCGTGTTCACCATCAGCCCCGAAGACTCGGCAGCCTGCCAGTCGGCTTCGTCGAGCTTGCCATCCAGCTTGAGCTTGCCAGTGATGCGGTGCGCGCTGAGCTGCGGGACCGGGTGTTGGGGTGGACCCTTGAAGAGCGGCACGCGCAGAGCCTCGGCACGATTGTCGCCATCGTTGGGGCCGACCGTTACGTGTAGGCGGTGCGGGCCGCTGTAAAAGCCGACATAGAAGATGGCGGTGTCGCCGCTCCAGTCGCGAGGCAGCGTCACTTCTTGGGTGTCCTTGAGGAAGTCGCCGGCCTTCCACTCTGGCACCGGATAGAGCCTGCGGATCATGCGATCGGCATCCAGATTCACTCGGTTGCTCTCGTGCGCATCGGCG
>JADGRG010000171.1 GCA_017881145.1 Sandaracinaceae bacterium
GCCTCCGGGCAGCAGGCCGGGGAGTGCGGCGACATAGATCACCTTAGCGTGCTCGGTGGCGGTGGTGTAGATCTGCTGGTTCGGCCGCGCCGACAAGAGGCACGCAAAGGAGTGGCACACGGGCAGCGCGCCACCAAGCGCCATGCCGCCAGCTTGGCCGACCAGGTCAGTCTGCGCGATGCCGCACTCGAAGAAGCGTTCAGGGTAGCGCTCCTTGAAGGGCTCGACACCGGTGTCGATGCCAAGATCGGTGTCGAGCACGATCAACTCAGGATGACGCTCGGCGAGTCGCATGAGGGCTGAGGTGTATGCGGAGAGCATCGAACCCAAGCCAGGCGAGTCGCTACGCGAAGGCGCCTCTGTGCATTCCAAGAACAAGGGTCCGATGCCCAGGCGGTCGACGTCCCCGGCCACGCGTTCACAGAGCGACAGGAGCGTGCGCCGGTAGCTCGTGGCATTCGGCGCGCCCGAGTGGTAGCGATACAAGCTCTCATAGCGGTCGCTCGCAGGGGGCAGCACGCACGGCGCCGCTGGGCCGCTCAGCGTTCGCGCGATCACGAGCTTGGGCGCGTGCGTGATAGGATTGAGCTCACTCATCAGCGCTCCGAAAGCAGCCAGATCGTGTCCGTCGACCTCGCTGACGTGCCAACCAAAGCTGCCGAACTTGGCTTTGAGAGCTCCAAGGGGGTTTGTCGCACCGATAGACCTGTCGGCCCGCCACTGGCCGTAGTCCACGATAACGACCAGCTCCCCCATCCGATGCTCCACCGCGGAGGGAAGCGCCTCCCAGACTTGACCACCTTTCAGCTCCAGAGCGTCAGCAAACAAGCAGATGGGGTGGCGCTGCGCGTGTGCTCGACCGGCGAGGATCATTCCCTTCGCTTTCGAGATCCCCGTGCCGAGCGACTCGGTCCGGGAAACGATGCGGCTGCGGGCGCCTTCGGGATGGCCGGATAGGGCGTCCGTCTCATCTACCGTGTGGAGCAGGTGCGCTGGCAGCTGGCCGAGGGCGATCAACGCAGCATAGAGGCCGTATGCATCGTGGCCCATGGTGGAGAGGTAGTGCGTGCCGGGACGATCGGCTTGGTCTCCATCCAACTCGTCCATCAGCAACCAGCTGACCATATCGAGACTCGTGAAGCGGTCTCGGACGCACCCCGCACTCGAGAGTGCCGCCATGTAGAGCGCGTTGATCCGGCATAGGTTTGCGAAGACCTCTGCTCGAACGGCCCCGCGCGAAGCGGCGCGCAACTTCTCGAACACGCGCTGCGGCACGTAATAGACCACCTCATCCACATGCTTTCGCTTCTCTTCCGCCATCGTGTCCCCGTAGCACTCCGCGTCGGCATCACCGGGCCACCGATCGCTGGCCGAACACCTCATCCAGCCTGGCGCTCAGAGCCATGAGACGCCAGCGCTGGCGTGTGCCGCACGCAACCCGAGAGTTGGCATCGCTACCGCTGCGGGTGTGCCTGTCCCAGCTGGAGCCAGCGGCCAGATTCGGCCCTCCGAGGCTTCGTATAGCCGCAAAGGTGCGTCATCGATCACGCACGCCGTCGTGGCGAAGACGCGTGGGCGCTCATTCGCTGCCACTTGTCTATCGCACTTGAGATGGCGGTGGCCGTGGAGAATGTGTACTTCGGTGTGACGCTCGAGGAAGCCCATCGCTAGATCGGGGTTCTGCAGACCGTCGATCCAGTTCAGCCCCGGCACGCCAAGGCCGTAGGGCTGATGATGTTGGGCGACCGCGACGGCGCGCCCGCTCTCCTTGTAGCTTCGTGCCACGGAGGCCACGCGATCCAAGTCTGCTGCCGCCACGGCTCCAGCCGAGCGCGCCACGGGCTGTGGCATGAGCGTGGAGATTGGCACGATGACGGCGTCGTCGCAGACGGTCACGGCACCTGTTCCACTGGTCGGTGCGAAGGCTTGCAGCGGGCCCTTCAGGGCTTCCTGGAACGCATCCGGGGATGTGTAGGCGTCATGATTGCCGGGGATCAGCGTGATCTCATCGGATCCGATGCCGCTTCCCTGCAGCTCCTCTGCAAGCACCTCGAACTGAGCAGCATTGCCGTCTTCCGTAAGGTCGCCCGTGATCAGCAGATGCTCAGCACCCGACCGACGGTAGGCGGCGAGAGCAGCGCGCAAGCGGCGCCGTCGGTCGCCGCCGTCGAGTTGTCGGCCAAAGCTCAAGTAAGACAAGCGAAGGCGTCCCGCGGTATCTCGCTTGTGGTGGTCATCCTCCACCAAGTGCAGATCGGAGAGATGGGCTATGCGAGTCATGCGAGGATAGTCGCTTAGCAATGGGTCGGATCCGTGCCGGATCGGCTCCAAGTTCGTGACATTTCTCGCGATCAGCGCGCTACCGCCGCCAATGGCGGCCACGCACCGAGTGGTGCCGAGTGGGACACCGGCGCCACCGGGAGCCGTTTGCGGCGTCAGACGAGCTTATTGGCGAGCAAGAAGAGCGAGGTTCTCTGCCGAATCTGATCGCGAACACGACGGAATGCCTGGAGCCGGTCCTCTTCGCTACCAGTTGCGGCACTCGGCTCTTCGATCGACCAAAGCAGGGGCTCATCCACGCGCGGCCACGCCGGGCACGCTTCCTTCGCGCGCTCGCAAACCGCGATCACGAAGTCGAAGCTTTCGTTCCGCAGCTGCTCCATGGACGTGGAGCTGTGGCCCGAGGCATCCACGCCGACCTCGGCCATGGCACGCACAGCCAGCGGTTCCAAGGCCTCCGCCTCTGCGCCCGCGCTGAATGCTTCGATGCGATCTTTGCTGACCAGCTGCGCGAAGACTTCGGCAATTTGGCTGCGAGAGGAGCTGCCGGGGCAAAGAAAGAGCACGCGAGGTTTGCGCATGGCGAACATCCCGAACCGACGAACCACACCTAGTCGCGGTGGGAGAAGACGGCAAGCTGTCCTATTGGAACAACTTGCCGTCTCTGCACGGCTTCGACCCGTCCTGGGTCATCGTAAAGCTACGGACGAAGCGTGACGCTCTGGATGGTCTTGGTGGGGCCGAAGTGATCGTCGAAGCCATAGGCGGTGATCTTCACTTTTCCGCTGCTCAGGACCTTGACGGTCGCCCACGCATAGTAGCGGTCGCTCGCCACCAGCGTCGTGTCGGTGGGCTTGGCTTCGAAGGGCGAGCCGCCCGACCCGACGAGCACCTGAAAGGCTTTGCCGCCGTTAGCTGCTCGTGGCTGCAGCACGTTGAAGATGTGTTCGTGACCGCAGAAGTAGACCGCACCGTACTTCTCGATCACGTCCCAGAACGCATCTCGTGCTGCGAGGTCGTTGTCGAGGCCGGAGGGTGCGGCGGGCAGCGGCGCGCTCGCGCCGGCGCCGTAGTAGTAGGTGAAGGCCGGCTTGTGGCCGAAGACGAAGAAGTGCTGAGCCCCGCGGGCCTTGGCGGCGGCCAGATCAGCGGCTAACCAGTTGGTCGGTGCGTGCGCGTCGTTGCCAACGGGATCGGTGTTGACGACGGCGAAGTGTGAGCCGCGAAAGTCGAAGCTGTAAGAGAGCTTGCTCTGATCGGTGGCTAGTGTTGCGCCGGCAGGGCCATCGCCCGGAGCTACGGCGCGGTTGTCGGCCACGTTCTCGTTTGACGGAACTTCACCGAGCACTGACTGAAAGCGAGCGTCGTCCAGAATCAGGTCGGCCATGTTGGCGCGCCAAGCATTCTCGTTCGCCTGCTGAGCCTTCTTGCCGCCGGCCTTCCACTGGACTTCGTGGTTGCCCGCCACGGGCACGACATACGTGCCGTGCTCCATCAGACCGGCCACCATCCCGCGCCAGAATCCGTATTGCTGGTAGGTCTTGAGCAGGTCCGACTTCAGGATGCCGGAGAGCGAGGTGTCCGTCGGTGCGACGGTGTTGCCGTAGCCCATGATCATGTCGCCGTTGAAGACCAGCATGTCGGACTTCTGAGTGTCGATGCTGTCCATGATCCGCGACCAAGCCTTGGTGTTCTGCAGCCAGATCGCGTCCTGACCAGATAGGGGAAGCGTTGTCGGATCTGGCGCTACGGGATCCTGACGCGAGTCGCCGACGGTCGAGAACTTGAGCAGAACCTGGTCATGGTTGTCGTCATCCTCGGCGCGAGCCACGGACAAGCTGAACCCGAGCGATGCAGAGAGGGTGAATGCTGTCGCGATGCAGTTGAGCTTCGAACGAATGAGTTGCTTCATCTTGGATTCCTTCGGTCGCATGTGGGTGTTGCAAACACGGCGGATCCTGGAATCGCCTCGCAACGAGCACACGACGCGAGCGTGACTTTCACGTGCCAAGTTCGAAGCGGCCGCCGCGTCGCGTAACTCGGCACGTTGCGCGCAACTATCTGGTGCGCTCTGCGGCGGTGGCCCTGCTGAGAGCATGCAGGCGATCCTGTTTAGGCTCTCGCCGAGCGAGCTCGAGCAGGCGTGGTGTCGGTCGGCCGTGAGAGCTTCGAGCCATGGCCGACTTCGAGCGCATGTCCGCGCCAGACCACCGAGCGGCGCGTCGCGCCGACCACCCAGATCCCCAGCGCCAAGCAATCCTTGAGCGGCACGAGCAGGAGCGTGGCGAGCTGTGCTCTCCGTCCGGCTGCGAGTCTGAATACCGCGGCGTCGCTGGTCAGTCGCAGCAGCGCGGCCAGGGTTAGAAACACAGAGACGTACCGGCTCGTGGTACCCGCCCTCGTCATGATCGAGAGGGCAACCAGCCACGGCGTGGTGAAGAGCAGCGGCTCCAGTAGATAAGGTCCCGGTGCGACGCGACGTCGCAGCTGAGCCCAACGTGAGTGCCGCGCCAGGAAGCGTCCGAGCGAAATGCCCGAGTGTCGGGTCTGCACCTTGTGGTTCGAGAGCACGACCCGGTGGCCGGCTTCAGCAAAGCGCTGACCGAGCACGTAATCTTCGGCGAGCACATCACGCAGACTCTCCAGGCCGCCGAGCTCTGCCAGTGTGCTGCGCTGCATCATCATCGACTTGCCGACCACGCACGCCATGCCCTTCTGGTCTGCAAAGCACACGCCGCCCAGCACGAAGGTATTCATGTGGAGAGTCTCGAGGCGTGCGCCGAGGCTGTCTTCATCGCGAGCGACGATGAGATTCGAAACCAGCTGCACGCCGGGATCCTGTGCGGCAGCGGCCAGGCGCACCAGGTAGTCCGCGTCGACCTGGACATTGGAATCAGAGATCAGCAGCCACTCGTGCTTGGCCACGCGCAACATGTTGATGAGGTTTCCGACCTTCGGATTGAGCGTAGTGCGCTCGATTGGCCGCACCACGATTCGAATCGGGGCGTGAGGAAACTCTCGCATCAAGCGCAGTACGACGCCCAGCGCCGGGTCGAGTGGGTCTTCCACGCCGAGCACGAGCTCGTAGTCCGGGTGCGTCTGGCGCAGAAACGAGAGTAGGTTTTCGTAGAGGCCTGGGTCTGCGCCACAGAGCGGCTTGAGTACGGAGATCGCGGTTGTCGACACCGAGCGGCCCGGCGTGTGCTGCTTCAGGGCGCGCCGCACGGCGACCTGGAGCGCGAGATTGGCTGCAACTGAAAGCACGACGAGCGCAGCCAGGAGGTAGTTGCCCACGACTATCGCGGTGATCATGGTCCTGTAGTGCACCATCGCCGTGCGTCAGACTGTGCACGGATAGGTGGAAAGTTTGTGACATCCTGGCCGCCGTGTAAGGTGTTAACGCACCCGCGCGCACGGCCTAGCGCGGGCGGGAGAGGCGCGTGCAGTCGAGCACGCAACACTTGCGTGTCGCGACGGTGTCGGAACTGACAGGCACGCTGCGATCCTCCCCAACCTCGCTCCGCACGACCCAACCGCTTGCGCGCCGGCGCGTGCCATGATCACGTGCCTCGCAGGTTCCGAGCATGTCACCCACACACACCGAGACTTCCGCGCTTTTTCGCCACGTTACCGCCGAGCGTGCGGAGCTCTACCGCGCGATCATGGAGGTGTTCGCATTGGCCAAGCGCCAGTTTCGTTTGCATCTGCGCCCCGACGAGGTGCGCGTCGAAGCGAA
>JADGRG010000172.1 GCA_017881145.1 Sandaracinaceae bacterium
CGGCCGTCTGGGAGAAGCTCAAGGCGCTCGGTCGCGATCGGTGGTCGCGCGGTGTACCGAAGCAGGCGCTCTAACTGGTTACGGTCACGACCGTCGATGGCTCGGTCGGCGTGGACGTTGACACTTCGCACTTCGGCCACGAGCCCGGCGCTGCGTTTGCGAGCCCGGTCCGGTGGCAACCCAACCAGGCGCAACGTCGGCTGGCCCGCACGACGCGCTTCGACGCGCTTCGCGATACCCGACGGGGTGTGACACCCGAAGGGGTGCTCACCGAGCAACTCTCGTCCCGCTGCGGCGGCCTGGTAGCAAGAGCTGAGCACGGCGTCTTGCGGGTCGAAGCTCTCATCCATAAGTGAAGCGCCGTCCTTCTCGTCTTCGAGCCATCGACCGGCTTTGCGCAGCACCTTCTCGATGCCGACGGCGATGCGGCGCGCGACCTCCTGCACGTCGGCCTGCGTGGGCTCGGACAACGCGTGAAAGCTCAGCTCTCCGCTATCCGCGTCGCGCGAGTAGACGCCATCAAGCACGATGGCATGTGCATGAACGTTTAGCCGGAGCGCCGAGTCAAAGCGCTGTACGAACGTCACCGCGCCAGGATGAGCGAGGGCGATGCTACCCAGACCAAGATGCTGCTTGGCTCGACGCTTGTAGCTGCGGAGCAGCTCGCTCACGATCACCTGCAGCACCGCAGCGCACAGTTTGCGGTCGAAGCCCAGTAGGTAGCGAAGTTGCCACGGCATGGAACACGTCCACTGGCGCACCGGCACTTCGGGAAGCACGTGCTCCACAAGATGCAGTGCCACGTCGCTCATGCGCCGACCAAGGCAGCTAGGACAGAAGCCTCGGCGCTTGCAGCTAAATGCCAGCAGCCGCGTGGCACCGCATCCCTCGCACACAAACAGCGCGCAGCCCCGCTCCAGGATCCCGCAATCGAGAAAGGCCTCAAACTCTTGCACGATGAACTTCGGAAGCCCGCCTTGCTCGTCAGCGCGCTCCGCGAACGTGGCCCAGTGTGCCTCTAGCGTCTGGTAGAGCGCCGACTCCTCGGGCCGGTGCCGCTCGTAGTGCAGCGGCGGCGTGTGCGCGAGCGCGTGTGCAGGCAGGCCCATGCCCCAGCACGCTGTGCAAGCGCGGGGCCTGCGCGTGTCCGCGAGTCAGGCACGCGATCAGCAGGTGTTTTCTGCCGCTACGCGCGCTGCGAAGGTGGCGGGCGCTGGCGGATGGCTGGTGGGCGCCAGCTTGAAGTCCTCGCTATGGCAGGAGGTGCAACGCGCCGATGCGCCCTTGCTGCAGCGCTTCCTCACCCCTTCCGGATACCAACGCCTCGTCCGCAAGCCAAGCTTTCGGCCCAGGTTTTCGGCGAACATTCTTGCTACAAGGGGCCGACAGGAGGCGCGGCATGCACGCACAACAGCTCATCATGGACGTGGCGGCCGGGCGCATCCCGAAGGTGGTGGTCATCGCCGGCGACGAGAGTTTCTTCGTGAGCCGCGCGGTCGCGGCGCTGCGTCGGGCGGTGGTCGGCGACGGCCCTTCGGGCTGGAACGAAGACATTTTTGAGGGCAAAGGCGTGACGGCCTCGCGCATCTTGGATGCCGCCCGTACCTTGCCCATGCTCGCCAGCCAACGCCTCGTGCTGGTGCGTGAGCTCGATGCCCTGGCCGCAGCCGAGCTCGATAAGCTGGCCGACTATCTCGGGGAGCCGAGCCCGTCGAGCTGCGTGGTGCTGGTGGCCGAGAAGCTCGATGGCCGTACGCGCCTAGCCAAACGCGCGGTGAAGCTCGGCGTGCTGGTGGACGCTGCGCCGGTGAAGGCGGCCGAACTGCGCGGCTTCGTGTCCGCGGAGGCGCAGCGGCGCCGCATCAAGATCGTCCCCGAAGCCGCGTCGGCGCTGATCGATGCGCTGGGCAGTGACCTACCCGCGATCGACGACGCCCTCGAACGGCTGTCTTTGTACGTCGGCGAAGGCGCCAGCATCGATCTCGACGCGGTCGAGACCTGCGTCGTGAAGGTGCGCGTAGAATCGATCTGGGCACAGGTCGATGCCGTCGGCATGCGGGACCGCGCCACGGCGCTCAAGGCCGTGTCTTCATTGCTTGCCGATCGCGAGCCCCCGCTGCGCATCCTGGCCATGGTCGCGCGCCAGCTGCGCATCGTCGCCCGCATGCAATCGGCACTCGCCGGTGGCGCGCCGCCTCCAGAAGCCGCTCGCCTGGCAGGCGCCCCACCCTTCAAAGCCCGCGATCTGGCCATCGCCGCCAGGCGCTTCGACGCCCGCGCCCTGACCCGCGCCTTCACAGTGCTCGCCGCCACCGACCTTGCCCTCAAAGGCAGCCGCACCCCGCCCGAGGTCGTCTTGCAGGGCGCGATTCTCGACCTGACCCGTTCAGCTCCTTGACCCTTGGGTGTACTCCCCGCGCTTCGAGCGGTAATTTGGCTCTTCCAGGGTTCCCGGCCCCGCCCTTCTGTGGTGAGTCGATGAGCTGATCGATTCCGTGAGGTACCGGAACATCCAGGGTTTCCGGCCCCGCCCTTCTGTGGTGAGATAGGCTCGCTCGGAGGTCCCTATGCGCAGCTCCAGTGTCGATCTCACTGCACGAAGGTTTCGGCCTCCGCGATCCTTGCTGGGACTAGGGCTCCTGCTCGCCTTGGCCTGCAATGGCCGGATCGACGTGTCAGGCGGACCGACGGGAGCGGCAGCGGCCTCCGATCCGTCCCATCCCACTGGCCCTGGGAGCACCTCGGCGCGGGATCCGCGAATGGCTGGCTATATGGCGGGCGAGCAAGGCGTCAGCGATCGCCCCGCACCGACGACGCGGTTTGCACGCTTGAGTCACACGCAGTGGGCGAACACCGTCCGAGATCTGTTCAGTCTCGATGCCGCCAGCACGATCGCGGCGGATTTCCGCACCGACCCCGCTCAGGAGGGCTTCCTGTTCGACGACAATGTGCTCGCTCTTAGCGTCGACGACACGTTGTGGTCAGCGTACCAGCGCGCCGCCACCGCCGTGGCGTCGCAGGTGACCGGCGATGCCGCGCGTCTCTCGCAGCTCTTGCCTCCCGACACAGGGGACGCCGACGCACGAGCCAAGGCCTTCATCACGGATTTCGGCCTCCGCGCGTTCCGACGTCCCCTGACCTCGACCGAGGTGAACGACTACGTCGCGCTCTACAAGAGCGCCGCGGGCACGTACACCGGCCTCACGGACTCGGTCGCGGGCGTCCGCCTCCTCATCGAAGGCTTCCTCCAGTCGCCACACTTCATCTATCGCGTGGAAAACAGCGCCACGAAGAGCGGCGAGGTGATTCCGCTTACGAGCTACGAGGTGGCGTCGGCTCAGCGCGCTGAACTTCGACGCGTAACCGTGCAGGATGAAGGTCGGCGAGGCGGTGCGCGATGGGATAGGCTGGATCCTGTGTGCTCGATACACCGAGCAGCACTTCATAATCGTCATAGGCCAGTGCGGTGAACGATTCCAGGTTCTCCTCTAAGGCGTCATCGATGCCACACAATGGTTTCAAGATCGACATCGAAGGCCGCCGTTGGGGAGCGCGCGGTAGCACGCGCAAATGGCGAACCAGAAGCCACGTCTGTATTGCCACGAGGCAGGTGCCGAGACCTGCCAGAATGAGCAGCCCGCATGCAATTGCGTTCGTCACGGTGGACCTCCAAAATTTGAGCAGCCAACGGTCTGCTATTGGCCCGCTGAGCGGTGTGGTTGCGCCGCTCGGATTCTGATCCAGTTCGCCGCTCGGATGTTGACCCAC
>JADGRG010000173.1 GCA_017881145.1 Sandaracinaceae bacterium
ACGCCAGCGTCGTCGGCGCCGGCGTCATCGACCGCGGCGTCGGGTGTCGGATGGCCGGCCGCATCGACAGGTCCACCGATCTCCGCGTCGGTCAGCGCTGCGTCCTTGCCCACGGCTGCATCCTTGCGACCGCTATCGGCGGTAGCAGCATCGCGCGCGACGGTGGAGCCGCCGTCCGGCTTGATCTTGCTGCGATCGAAGTTGGCGACCAGCGAGCAGCCCGACAGGAGCGCGACCAGTGCCGAAACCAGGGCTGTCCTTACCGTTCCGCCCGACATGTGTCGTGAGCGGGTCTGCTGGTCAGCGCCAAGTTGCATCGAGCGAATGGTCATACGCATGCCTTGCTTTGCTCCGCGCGCACGCGGGCCATCGAGTCGGATCCGAAGTCGCACTTAACCATGCCTTGCCCGCAGGGAGAAGGTCTACCTGGTGGCAGATGTCCCTATCCAGGAGTGCGGAGACGGCGCTCGATGCGGCGCTGGTCAGATTCCGAGGCCGTCCTCGAAAACCTCGGAACGCACCTGGGCTTGGGTGACCTGGCTTCTGGGCGCGACCGAGCGCGTCAGCCAGACGTTGCCGCCGATGCTCGAACCTTCTCCGATGGTGATGCGCCCGAGCACGGTGGCACCGGCATAGATCACCACGTCGTTCTCCAGAATTGGATGGCGAGGCACGCCCTTGATCGGGCGGTGTTGGTCGTCGAGCGGGAAGCTCTTGGCGCCGAGTGTCACGCCCTGGTAGAGGCGCACGTGCTGGCCGATCACGCTGGTCTCGCCGATCACGACGCCGGTTCCGTGATCGATGAAGAAGCTGCCGCCGATCTGCGCGCCGGGGTGAATGTCGATGCCGGTGGCGCTGTGCGAGATCTCCGAGATGATGCGCGGGATCAGCGGCACACCCAGCAGGTAGAGCTCGTGCGCTAGCCGGTGATGCGTGATGGCGGTGATCCCCGGATAGCAGAAGATCGCTTCGTCCACGCTGGTCGCAGCCGGATCGCCTTCGTAGGCGGCACGCACGTCGTCGTCGAGCAGCTTGCGTATCGCCGGAAGCCGGGTGGCGAAGGCGTGGGTGATCTCGATGGCGCGCTGCTCGCACTGGGCGCAATCACTGCCCTCGTTCGCGCAAGCGAAGTGCAGGCCGCGCCGGACCTGTTCGCAGAGCGAGAGCAGCGTGGTGTCGAGGGTGTGACCGACGAAGTAGTCGACACCCTCGGCGCTGAGCTCGGACGCCCCGAAGTGCTCGGGGAAGAGCACCGCGCGCAGTCCGGAGACGATCTCGCTCAGCGCCTCGCGCGAGGGCAGTGCGTGGCGGCGCGGGTTACGCAGCGGGCCGGCTTGCAGACGCGCGCTCGCAGCTCGCAGCGCGTCGACCACGCTGCCGAGCTGCCACGTCGCACGATGACTCGGCCGCAACGGGGGCGGAGGGCCAGTGCGGCGTGGAGGCGAGCTCATGTCGCAATGCCCTTTTCGTCGAAGACGCCTTGGAAGAGCACGGTGCTGAGGTAGCGCTCGCCGGAGTCAGGCAGGATGACCACGATGGTCTTGCCTTGGTTCTCCGGGCGCTTGGCGATGCGTACTGCAACCGCAACGGCAGCACCGCACGAGATGCCAGAGAGGATGCCCTCTTCGCGCGTCAGCCGTCGTGCGTATTCGATCGCCTCGTCGTTGGTGACCTGCTCGATCTGATCGACCAGCGCAAGGTCGAGGATGTCCGGCACGAAGCCGGCGCCGATGCCCTGGATCTTGTGCGGGCCGGGCTTGAGGGGTTCGCCGGCACGCTTCTGGGTGAGCACAGGGCTGTCGGCTGGCTCCACAGCGACGGTCACGACGGCCTTGTTCTGGGTGCGCTTGAGGTAGCGCGACACGCCGGTGATGGTGCCGCCGGTGCCCACGCCGGAGACGAAGATGTCGACGGCGCCCGCCGTGTCCTGCCAGATCTCCGGGCCGGTGGTGGTCTCGTGGATGGCGGGATTGGCCGGGTTCTTGAACTGGTGCAGGAGCACGTAGCGGCCGGGATGCGAGGCCACGATCTCCTCTGCCTTGGCGATGGCGCCGCCCATGCCTCGGGGTCCCTCGGTGAGCACGAGCTTGGCGCCATAGGCAGCCAGCAGCTTGCGCCGCTCGATGCTCATGGTCTCCGGCATGGTCAGGGTGAGCGGATAGCCACGTGCCGCCGCCACGAATGCCAGCGCGATGCCGGTGTTGCCACTGGTCGGCTCGACGAGCTCCTTGCCGGGTCCGAGCACGCCACGCTTCTCGGCATCCCACACCAGCGCTGCGCCGATCCGGCACTTGACCGAATAGGCCGGGTTACGCCCTTCGATCTTCGCCAGCACGGTGGCCTTCGCGCCGTCGGTGACGCGGTTGAGTCGCACCAGGGGTGTGCGACCGATGGACCGAGCGTTGTCTTCGTACCAGTGACCCGTACCTGTCGACATGATGCCTCCTACCTGAACCTCAGCTCGCGATTGCCATCAGGATATTGGAGGACATTAGCGCCCAAAACCATACCCAAGAAGCGTGCGAATAGCGGTCAGCCTCAAGTTCAGGTCCGGATCAGCCGAACCAACGCAGGAAGAGTGATCGCCCAGGGGGCACTGATGTCCATGACGCGTGTGCTTTTCGTCGATGATGAACCGCTTGTGCTGCGTGCCATGCAGCGGGTGCTCCGCGCCCTGCGAGAGAACTTCGAAGCGTCCTTTGCCGGGAGCGGTGAGGAGGCGCTGAAGCTCTTGGCCGAAGGGCATTTCGACGTGTTGATCTCCGACATGCGTATGCCGGGTATGGATGGTGCGGCCTTGCTCGCCCATG
>JADGRG010000174.1 GCA_017881145.1 Sandaracinaceae bacterium
ACACCACTCCCACGACTGAAAGCGCTGTATCGAAGATGCGTGGCCCACCAGCCCGCAGCATCAGCAAAAAGAGTGCGAGCGCACACAGCCCGAGCACACCTGCGTCGAAGAACCAGCCGGGCGTGGTGCCCGCCGTCTTCGCGAAGTGCAAGAGGGCCGGGGGACCTGCGCTGCGCAGCGAGCTGTAGCCGAGGCCTGCCGTGATCGCGGTCGCAAGCACGAAGACGCCCAAGATCAGGATGCGCGCAAACACGCTGCGGATGCGCGCCTGGGAGAGGCGGCGGAAGCAGGCCAGCAAGAGCAGGCAGCTGGCGAAGATCGCGAGGCCGGCTTTGACCTTCACCATCCCGTCGTTGTCGATGTCGTCCCAGAGGTATTTCGTGGGCGGGAGGATCAGCGCGGGTGGGAATAGCTTCGGCACTTGGCAGAAGGCTTGCAGCTCGGACACCGAGTAGAACTTGTCGCCGCTCCTGCCTTGCAGGCGCACGAAGCGCGCCATTGCGGGTTTGGTGAGCACGACGCTGCGGGTGCGTAGGCCTTGCCCGATTTCGGTGGTGGGGAAGGTCCAGACAGGCTGGTAGGTGGTGCCGTCGACCGAGGCCTCGAGCAGGTAGGGATCGTTGTTGTCGGCCTGCACGAGCAGCGCGCGCAGCTCGAAGACCGAGCCAAGATCCAAAAGCAGATAGGACTCTGGGCTGGTCAACACCACCGCATCTGGTGCCGACCAGAACGTGCCCTCCATCGCGAGCACGCCGTCGTGCGAACGCAGCTGCAGACCGGTGACCCCGGCCGCGCTGAGGCTGGCGCCTCGCAGAAGATTGTTCGGGCCGGGGCAGGGCGCGGCGATCGGCGCAGCCGGGCTGGTCGCCGCGGGCGCTTTTGCTGGTGCCGGCGTTGCGCCTGGCAGCGGGACGCTCTTCGGTCTGGTTGCGGGCGCTTGCTCCGCCGCTTCGTCCCGCTTCGCCACGCGCCCGTTGCCCTGCGGAGGCGCGTCGGCGTGCAGCGCGGCGGGCGCGATGGCCGACAGGACGGCGAGCACGCAAACCAAGGCTGCGCTGCGAACGCCTCTGCGTGAGATCTCTGGCACGACCATGGTTGCGAGGCTCGGTTGGTGGGGGCAGGCACGGCCCTGCCACGTGTTGCGCGGGCCGCATCCTACGCGCCCGCGCGGGGGTTGCACCACCCCGCGGCAGCCCTCATGCCATGGCTGGCTACGCTTTGCACTCATTTTGCAGGCCTCTGCGCTGCGCTTGCCCTCGCTGGAGAGTGCCAGGTTGTGCCAGCGACCGCCGAATCGCTGAGGCAGTGCAATTGGTGGGCCGCTGGCACGTGCCAGAACGACGCTCTTGGCTATACTCCGGCCGCGATGGCGCCGGGCAGGCACGATTCTCCGAGCGATGAGGGCTCGCCCGGCACCATTCCGGCCGCGCTTGGCGAGGGCGAGCGGAGGGGCAAGCGGGCTTTCCTGGCTGGGTTGCGCTGGGTCCTGCTCTGCGCGGCAGCGTTATGGCTGAGCGATCTAGCGCTCCTCTTGCCGAACCCTCCGGCGCATCTGCTGCCGACGGCGGCGGGGCTCTTCACTGCGCTCTTCGTTTCGCTGGGTGTCGCGGGGATGTTCGGCCTCGTGCTCGGTGGCATCTTGGCGCTCACGGCGTCGCCTGCGGTGCTGGCTGAGCGTTTCCGCCTGGGCGCGCGGCTGCGGGCCTGGCTCCTGCACGGCGACCCGGACGAGCAGGTGCTGCGCAGCGGCGCCTTGCTAGCCGCGCCCTGGCTCCTCGGCAGCTACGCGCTCGCGTCGTACTTCGTCAGCGAGCGTTTGGTGCTGGGCATGGCGCGCCCGGAGTTCGTGGCGTTGGCCGTGCTGGCAAGCCACCTGCTGCTTTCGCTCTGCATGGTGGTCTTCTTCCTGCCCCTGCACAGCTTGGGCACTTGGCTCGCGCTCTGGCTCTCGCGCATTCCCTGGCTCGGGCGCGTGTGTTTTGGCCGCACGCTGCATTTCGCGTTGTGGCTCGGCGGCTTTGCACTCGCTGCGCTCGCGCTCTTCGTGCGCCACTATCACGAGGCGCTGGGCTTTCTGCCGTGGCGCGAGCTCGGACAGGGCGCCTTCGCGCTGGTTTGCGCCTCGCTGCTCTCACTCTTTGGCGGCCGCGCACCGCGCACCCTGCGCATCACTGCCCGAGCGTTGGGCTGGGTGTTCGTGCTGGTCTCTGCGCTTTCGGCTCTGACGCTCAAGCCGAGCCAGCTCTACAGCCGACAGTTCGCCGAGCAGAAGGTGCTCAGCGGTCGGCTCGGGCACGCGCTCTTGATGAAGGCGTTGGATGCCGACCACGACGGCTACCTTCCCATCCTGGGCGGCGGGGACTGCGCGCCCTTCGATCCCGCGCGCAATCCCGGAGCCATCGACATCCCGGGCAACCACATCGACGAAGACTGTGATGGTCGTGACCTGGACCTTCAGTCGCTGCCGCGCATGGGCGTCTACGATCTACCGGTGCGCGCGGACATCCCGATGCGCCCGCCCATCGTGTTCTTGACCATCGACGCCTTCGCCGCGACGCATCTGCATGCACTCGGCGAGAAGCGTGAGCTCACACCCAACCTCGACGCCTTGGCTGCCAAGTCGGCCTTCTTCCGCCGCTGCTTCGCGCAGGGACCTTCCACGCGCTTGTCGTTCCCCTCGATCTTCACCTCGCGCTGGGACAGCCAGATCAAGCAGCGCCTGGTCGGCGGGCATCCGTATCCGGTCGACGACTCCGAGGTCATGCTCGCCCAAGTGATGCGCGATGCTGGTTACGACACGGTCGCTGTGCTCTCGGATCCGTATTTCAGCCCTCGCCATTGGACCGGCATCACCCGGGGCTTTTCGCAGATCATCGAGACGCCCTTCACGACCCAGCCGGAGCTGGACCACGACGGTCCACGCGTCACCGAGGCTGCCGTGCAGGAGCTGAAGCGCGCGCGCGAGAAGCCGCTCTTCCTGTGGGTGCATTATTACGACGCACATTCGCCGCACACTCAGCCCCCAGGCGTGCCGGTGTACGGTGAGACCACGCGCGATCTCTACGACGCCGAGCTGACTTTCGTCGACCGGGAGGTCGGCAAGCTCTTGCCCGAGATCGAGAGCGCGCTCGGCGGCCAGGCTGTGGTGGTGGTGACAGGTGATCACGGGATCGCGTTCGATGAGCCGCGTCACGAGAAGTTCAACTACGGCTACGATCTCTCCACCGCGGTCCTGCATGTTCCGCTGATGGTTCACGCGCCCTTCATCGCGCCGCGCAACCTGGATGGAATCGTCTCCACCATGGACATCACGCCCACGCTGGTGAATCTCCTGCGTCTGCGCGGGCCCTTCCCCTTCCAGGGTGTGAGCCTTCTGCCCGAAATCCTGGAGGGTAAGCGCTCGCGGCCGCCCGTGCTCATGCACCAGATGTTCCTCGAAGAGCGGCTCTGGAAGCAGGAAGAGCCGCTGGAGCGCGCGGCTCTGCGCACCGACCGCTACAACCTGATGCAGGACCGCAAAGGCGGTTTCTTCGAGCTCTACGACTACCAGCGTGACTACTTCGAGCAGAACGACCTCTCGCTCGATCCCGCCTACGAGACGATCCTGCGCGACCTGCGCCAAGAGCTCTTGGTCTTCACCTACCTGACGCGCCACATCGAACCCGCACCCAAGCCCGTCCCGAAGCCAGCAGCTCCGCATCCGCGGCGCCCGCCCGCCCGCCCAGCTCGCCCCCCGGCGCAAGAGCCATGACCAAGCCCTCCGCTTTCGGCCGAGTCACCACCACCCTGCGTGACGCCTGGCAGCCGCTGCGTCCGTTCATCGTTCCGCTCGGCCCGCTGGCTCTGGCCATCGGCTTTGCAGCCATTGGCGGCGCCCTCTGCACGTGGGGCACGCCACTCTGGTGGGCTGGCACGTCGCTTTGGGTGGCTGCGGCGCTCACTCTCTACCACGGCTACCGCGACAAGTTCCTGGCCTCCGGTGAGTGGCTCGCTCGTCCGCGCCAGTGGTTAGGCATGGGCTGCGTTCCGGGCACGCTCTTGCTCGACGTCTTCTACGTCGGCGTGCTGCTCTGGGTGGCCAGCGTGATGATGCACGACGTGCTCGAAGGTGGCAGGCCGATCAGCCACGACCACACCGTGCACTACTTCAAGGCTTGGCAGCTCCACAAGGACTTCCTGCCGCACGGTCGGCTCTACGGCTGGAGCCATCGCTGGTTTGCCGGCTATCCGGTGGACTACCTCTACCCGATCGGCACCGACCTCTTCGTGAATCTCGTCTACGGCCTCTCGTTCGGCACCCTCGACTTCAGCCAGGCTTACGGGACCGCGTTCGTTCTCTTCCACATGTTGACCGGCTATTCGACCTATCGCTTGGGTCGCGTGGTGGGCGGACCGCACGTGGGTCTGATCGCGGGCTTCTTGATGCTAACGGATATGTCCGCGTTCCGTTTGGGCGGCTGGGCTTACACCATCGAATATGGCGTCTGGCCGCAAGCTCTCTCCCTGACGTTCGCGCTGCTCGCCGTGGCGCGCCTGCCTGCCATCTACGAAACGCGTGAGCTGCGGCACCTCGGCATCTTCGCGCTCTACATGGGCGCAGCCATCGTCACCCATCCCATCGAGCTCATCTATCTCGGCGTGCTCTTGGTAGTGGCTGTGCTCGCGGGCCTCTTCGTGCCACAGGTGAAGACGGCGGCCGGCACTTTCCG
>JADGRG010000175.1 GCA_017881145.1 Sandaracinaceae bacterium
CTTCGAGAAAAGGTGGCAAGACCCGCGTCGCGACTTGCGATCCGGACGGACCGGCCACCGGTGAACGAGACCTGTCGTGTCACGCCTCGGCTGGTGACCCGAGGTCGTTCTCGTGGCCCCGGGACCCGCCGCAGGATGGGGGCTGAGTCAAGCCCTGACGCAAGCGAATTTAGCTAGTGATCGGAGTGTTTCCTTTTTTGTTGACGCCCGACCGGTGGGGGCCTTATGACCCGACCTGCCACAAGTCGTGGTGGTTTGGGTAGCCACTCTTCACCACATGTTGTGTGCGTGTGGGGGTGATGTGTGGGTTCCCGGGGGACGACCGGTGGACCGTCGGTGGGTGACCCGCCGGCGTGGGACAACCGTGGGAGGTGCCAAGTGAGCGTAGATACGAGGATTACGGCGGGCGTCGGTGCGAGCGTGCGAAACCCTACCGCTGCAAAAGCGCGAACAGCGGAAAGAATGAGAGGTCTGGAATTTAAGACCTTCTATACTCAGCCGGGTGTGAACCCGCTGGAGGACCTCGAATACGAGCAGCGCGACAGCGTGATCACGAACCCCGACGGGTCGGTGGTCTTCGAGCTGCGCGGCGCCGAGATTCCCCAAGAGTGGTCGCAGCTTGCGACCGACATCGCCGTCTCCAAGTATTTCCGCAAGGCCGGCATCAACGGCGACCCCAAGCGCGGTGAGCGCAGCGTGCGCGAGCTCGTCTACCGAGTGGCGCACACCATCCGTGAAGCCGGCGAGCGGCTCGGCGGCTACTTCGCGACCAGCGCGGACGCCGAGACCTTCGAGGCCGAGCTCAGCTACCTGCTCGTGCACCAGCACGCAGCCTTCAACTCGCCGGTGTGGTTCAACTGCGGCCTCTTCCAGCGCTACGGGATCACCGGCAGCGGTGGCAACTTCGCTTGGTCGCCAGACACCAGCGAGATCTTCGAGACCGAGAACGCCTACCAGAACCCGCAGTGCTCGGCGTGCTTCATCCAGAAGGTCGACGATGACCTCATGAAGATCTACGACCTGGTGAAGAACGAAGCGCGGCTCTTCAAGTATGGCTCGGGCACCGGCTCGAACTTCTCGGCGATTCGCGGGCATCAAGAGAAACTCTCGGGCGGTGGTACCTCGTCGGGTCTGATGAGCTTCCTCGAAGTCCTCGACCGCGCCGCTGGCGCAACCAAGTCCGGTGGAACCACGCGTCGCGCGGCCAAGATGGTCTGCCTCGACATGGACCACCCCGAGATCGTCGACTTCATCCAGTGGAAGGTGAAGGAAGAGCGTAAGGCCGCTTCACTGATCGAAGCTGGTTACAGCTCCGACTTCAACGGTGACGCCTACCATACGGTTTCCGGTCAGAATTCTAACAACTCGATCCGCGTAACCGATGCGTTCATGCGTGCAGTCGAAGAAGACGGTGACTGGCGCACTTACTTCCGCACCACCGGTCAGGTCGCCAACACCTATAAGGCTCGCGACCTGTGGAAGATGCTCGCCGAGAGCGCGTGGGGCTGCGCCGATCCGGGCGTGCAATACGACACCACGATCAACGACTGGCACACCTGTCCGAACAGCGATCGCATCAACGCCAGCAATCCGTGCTCGGAATACATGTTCCTGGACGATTCGGCGTGCAATCTCTCGTCGATCAACCTGACGAAATACATTGATGCGGACGGCAAGTTCGACATCGAGGCCTACCGTCACACCGTGCGCATCCTGATTCTGGCGCAGGAGATCTTGGTCGACTATTCGGCCTATCCGACGCGTGGCATCGCGCAGAACAGCCACGACTATCGTCCGCTTGGGCTTGGCTACGCGAACCTCGGTACGCTGCTCATGCGTCTCGGCTTTCCCTACGACGGGCCGCAGGGACGCGCCATGTGTGGCGCGTTGACGGCGATCATGACTGGCGAGGCCTACCGCGCCTCGGCCGAGATCGCTTCTGCCAAGGGTCCGTTTGCAGGCTTCGACAAGAACCGTCAGCCCATGCTGCGCGTGATGAACAAGCATCGCGAGGCGGTCGGCGAGATCGGCCGGCGCGCGGGCTATGCAAACGAGAGCGAGCTCGACATCCCACGCGAGTTGCTCGACGCGGCAGCGCTCTGCTGGGATGAAGCCATCGCCTACGGTGAGCGCTTCGGCTACCGCAACGCGCAGACCAGCGTGCTCGCACCCACCGGCACCATCGGCCTCTTGATGGATTGCGACACGACCGGCATCGAGCCTGACTTCGCACTCGTGAAGTTCAAGAAGCTCGCGGGCGGCGGCTACTTCAAGATCGTCAACCAAAGCGTGCCCGGCGCTCTACGCAGCCTCGGCTACAGCGAGGCCGAGACCAGCGAGATCGTCGCCTACGTGAGCGGCACAAACACCTTCACCGGTGCGCCGCATGCATCGCGCCAGTGGCTGCTCGCCAAGGGTTTGCGTGAAAACGAAATCGCCAAGGCCGAGGTGGCGTTGCCCGGCGTGTTCCACGTCTCGCAGGCGCTGGCAACTTGGGTGATCGGTGAGGCCACCCTGAAGCGGCTGGGCATCGCCGTCGAAGAATACAAGACGCCGGGGTTTTCGCTGCTCATGAAGCTCGGCCTGACCAGCCAACAGATCGACGAGCTCAACGAGTGCGTGATCGGTCGCATGACGATCGAGGGTGCACCGCATCTGCGGGCCGAGCATTTGCCGGTCTTCGATTGCGCCAACCGCTGCGGCAGCATCGGAGAGCGTTTCCTGCCGCCCATGTCACACGTGCGCATGATGGGCGCGGCGCAGCCCTTCCTCTCAGGCGCAATCTCCAAGACCGTGAACCTGCCGAACGAGGCGAGTATCGAGGAGATCGAGAACATCTACCTGGAAGGTTGGAAGCTCGGATTGAAGGCCGTTGCGCTCTACCGCGATGGCTGCAAGTCGAGTCAGCCGCTCTCCACGTCGGACCGCAAGAAGGAAGACAAGGGTGTGGCCAAGGACTCCGTGCCGGTGGCTGCGATCGACTCGCAGGCGACGCTCAAGACCAGCCTCTCCATGCCGGCGCCTTACGTCGACGAGGGTGCGCGTCCGCCGGGAACCGTTCGGCATCGCTTGCCGAAGAAGCGTCGCGGCTTCACGCAGGAGGCCCGAGTCGGTGGCCACAAGGTCTTCTTGCGCACCGGCGAATACAACGATGGATCGATCGGTGAGATCTTCATCGACATGCACAAAGAGGGCGCAGCGTTCCGTTCGCTGATGAACTGCTTTGCGATCAGTGTGTCGATGGGTTTGCAGCACGGTGTGCCACTCGAGTCGTATGTCGAGCAGTTCACCTTCACGCGCTTCGAGCCAGCGGGTCCCGTGGAAGGCCACCCCAACATCAAGTTCTCGACGTCGATGATCGACTACGTCTTCCGCGTGCTGGGCGTCGAATATCAGAAACGTTACGATCTGGCGCACGTGCCTCCGGACGAAGTTCGGGAAGAGCTGAACAACCCGACGGATGTGGGCGCCGGTCAACAAGCGGAGCGTTCCGCGCGCGCTCTACCACCGCCGATCATGCAGCCCGACGACAAGAAGCAGGTAGGCCTCTTCGAGCAGGTCTCCGCCAGACCCACCTCCATCAACGAGCAGCTCGGCGAGATGATGGGCGACGCCCCGATGTGCGACAACTGCGGGCACATCACGGTGCGCAACGGCGCTTGCTACAAATGCCTAAATTGCGGCAGCAGCATGGGCTGCAGCTAGATAACCTGATGTGAGCCGAAGCTAGCATCGGATCCGCGGTTCGCATCTGCTATAACCGGCCGGCATGCCTTGCCTCAAGTGGATGGTGCCGAGCGGGAAGCCGCGGATCTTTCCGATCTACAAGAAGATCGTGTCCATCGGACACGCCGGCGGTAACGACGTCTGTATCGAAGACGAGAGCGTCGCGGACTACCACGCGCAGATCATCTTCGATGGCCGCGAGTTCAACTTCTCCGAGGTCGACGTCCGCGGCGAGATCCTCCTGAACGGCAAGAAGAAGCGCCGCGGCAAGCTCATCCATGGCGACCGGCTCGCGCTGGCAGGCGTCGAGCTAGTCTTCTCCCTCTACGACGAGCTGGTGGCGCAAGCTGCGAGCGACACCACGACCGAGCTTTCGGGTCTACGCAAGCTCTACGAGTTCAGCCAGCGACTCATGGAATTGCGCTCCGTGCCGGATCTGATCTCGGCGCTGATGGACGCGGTCATCGAGGTCACCAACGCCGACAAGGGCTTCCTGATTCTGGTGGATGGCAATGGTCCGCGCGTTGCGGTGGCGCGAAACCTCAACCAGGAGAACCTCAGCGACGGCGTCCGCCAGCTCTCCGACAGCATCATCCGGCGCGTGATCGAAAGCAGAAAGCCCATCATCGTCAGCGATGCGCTGCACGACGAGCTCTTCAGTGGCTCCGAGAGCGTGATGAACCTGAAGCTCTGCTCGGTGATGTGCGCGCCGCTCATGGCGCAGGGCGAGCTGCTCGGCATTCTCTACGTCGGCAACGACAACGTCGTGAACCTCTTCGAGGAGCGCTCGCTCGACGTGCTCACCATCTTCGCGGGTCAGGCCTCCATGATCTTGCAGAACGCACTCCTGCTCGACAGCATCAAGACCGACTTCGACCAGCTCAAGCAGAAGCTCGAAATGAGCCGCTTCGGCGACATCATCGGCTCGTGCCCGACCATGCTCGAAGTGTTCCGGACCGTCGAGAAGGTCGCCAACACCGACATCAGCGTGCTCATCACTGGCGAGACCGGCACTGGGAAGGAGCTGATCGCCCGCGCGCTGCACGACCGCAGCGATCGCGCCAAGCGCCCCTTCATCGTCGTCAACTGCGGCGCGATCCCCGAGAACCTCATCGAGAGTGAGCTCTTCGGCCACGTGCGCGGCGCGTTCACGGGTGCGGTCGCGACCCGGCAGGGCAAGTTCCAGCTCGCCGACACAGGCACGCTCTTCCTCGACGAGGTCGGCGAGCTCCCGTTGGGGATGCAGGTGAAGCTCTTGCGCGCGCTGCAAGAGCGGGTCGTGCTCAAGGTCGGCGACACCAAGCCCGAGCGCGTCGACATTCGTGTGGTGGCTGCGACCAACCGCGACCTCGAAGCGGAGATGCGAGCCAGCAACTTCCGCGAGGATCTCTTTTACCGCCTCAACGTGATCAACGTTCACCTGCCTCCGCTGCGTGGCCGCGGCGATGACATCCTGGTGCTGGCCAAGTATCTCCTGCACAAGTACGCCGAGGAGCTGGGCGGCAAGGTCAAGGGCTTCACGCCGAACGCGCTGATTGCCATCCGAAAATATGACTGGCCGGGCAACGTGCGGCAGCTGGAAAACCGCATCAAGAAGGCCATCGTGATGTGTGACAAGACGCTGATCGGCGTCGAGGACCTGGACATGCTCCCGGAGGCCCAGGCGCCGATCAAGACGCTCACGCAGGCCCGCGAGGACTTCCAGAGGCGCTACATCCTCGAGGTGCTCGAGCGCAACAACGGCAACCGCACCAAGACCGCACGGGATTTGGGTGTCGACCCGAGGACCATCTTCCGCTACTTGGAACGCGAACCGGATGCGAAGGAACCCACTTCCAGCTCTTGACGCCTGCAAGGCGGCGGCCGGAAGCTGACAGCAATGGCACGGCGCAGCGCAGCAGAGATCCCCTGGCTTCCGCGAATCCTTCGTGATCTCGGTGGCGCGACGAGCCCGATCGCGGCTGGCGCGAGACTTGCTTTCCTCGTACGGAGGGGTGGGCATCTTGCGACGATTGTCGCGCTGCTTTCCGGTTGTCTCGTGACCAACCCCGTCGATTTCAACGACCCCGTGGAGATTCCGCCTGTCATCGTGGACAGCGCCAAGTTGCCGAATGGCAGCATCGTGAAGGTCAACGTCGATGACCCGGGAGCCAACGAGATTCGTCTGCCGGTCACCATTCGGGAAGACAACGTTTCCCGGGTGCTGAAGGTGCGCACCCGCATCACCAAGAGCGACACAACCATCGAGTACACCTGCCCAGAGCCGGAGCTCCTTCCCACCGGCACGAACCTCCGCTCCTACGACATCGTCATCGACAAGACCTCACTCAACCGCGGGGAGTGCGCGAGGGTGGAGTTGGTGGTGAGCGGCAGCTTCGGAACGTGCCAGATCGACCAGTACGTCGATCTGCGCTTCGACTTCGCGCAGCCCACCGATGACATCGCCCGGGCCACGTTTTGGATCTGGGAAGTCAGCGGCTCGGCGCTTGCCGATGCGCAGAGCGCACTGCGCCTGGCCAACACCTGCAAGCTGATCGACAAGACCTCGAGCAGCGCCAAATCACCCTGAGGCAACGTCGTGCGCCGCCCCGCTCATTGCCGACCAATACCGTTCCAAAGTGCGCCCGCGTCAACGCGCAGGTGCGGCACCGGCGCTGTCTACGCTGGCTGGCTGGCTTGGCTTTGTATTGCGGGCTCGGCCTGCAGCTTTACTCAGGCAAAGACCTCGATCCAGCAGAACGCCTGTCAGACCGACAACGAGTGCGCCAGCGGCTCACAGTGCAAGAGCGGGCTCTGCGTCATGCCCGGCGCGCCTGTCGCCACGTCGATCGCACTCAGCCTGGAAGTGACACCCAAGCGAATGCCCGACGGTTCCTCGCCGATCCCGATGGTGTTTGGTCCGTTTACGCTCGACGGTCCGCCTCGCCGCAACTTCGACCTGATTCTGCCACTTGCCGTTGCAGGTAGGGTCCACGACGCGCAGACGGACGTGCCGGCGAATCTGTCCTTCGTTCCCAGTGACACGCACGCCCAGCAGAACGAAGCGCTGCATGTGGGTACCACCGATGCCAGCGCACCGGGTGCGGGCTCGTTCCACGTGCAGCTGCTCCCGGCCATCACCTACCACGTGTCGGTCGAGCCCACCGACACCACGCGCCCAGCCTATCGCTTCGACTGGAGTCTCGACAGCGGCACGTCTCTCGACATCGACTACGCGACGCTGCAATGGAAGACGCGACACTTCGTAGTGAATGGCGCGCCGACCGATCGCAAGCTCATGGTCCGCGCGCTCGATAAGACCACGGGTGTTGCCGTCTCCAACACTGCCGAGGTGAGCGCCGCCGGATTGACCCTGCTCATGGCTCCGGATGCCACTTCGTTTAGGCTCGAGATCACGGCGCAGCAGAGCGACGCCAGCGCTGCACAGAACCCATCGGCTTGTCCGGATCCAGACGTGAACCCTTCGGTGTTCCCGGTTCTGACCGTCGACGACACCGCGTTGGGGACCGACAGCCACGGAGACGGCATCGTAGCGCTGCCACAGATACCCGCGCCGATCCGCTACTCCGGTGTGGTCAAGCTCTGCAGCGGTCAAAGCGTCCTGGGTCAGCAGGGTTTGCCGCTCGCGCTCAATGCGACCGCGCTGACCTTCACGGACAACGCAGCCAGCGTGAAAGCAACCTACAACGCCAGTGTCACCGCCATGCTCGACAAGACCACTGGCGAGTTGCCTTTTTGCATGCGCGTGCTGCCTGGAAGCTACCTGCTCGTTGTTACACCGCCGGCCAGTCTCACTTGCGGGATCTTCGCCGAACGGCGCTCAATCGCCGCCCCGAGCGGTGGTGGCGACATCAACGATGCGGTGGTGCAGCTGCAGCCGCCAGCGGTGCTGACCGGCACCATCGAGACGCCAGATGGCACTGCGCTGAGCAGCGCATCGGTCGATGCGCTGGCGCTCGGTCGTGATCTGGTCTTCGCGGCGGACGACCCGAGCGTGGCGAGCTACAACCGCTCCAAGCAGGCTACCAGCGACGCCAAGGGCATGTTTCAGGTGCCTGTCGACCTGGGCGTCTACGATGTGGTGATCAAGCCCGCAGCCGGCAGTGGTTTTGCCTGGCAAGTGCTCTACGACGTGGAGATCGCCGCGCGTCGCAACACCTTCGCCACGCGCGTAACCCTCGATTCGCCCGTGCTAGTCCAGGGCACCTTGCATTATCTGGATGCCGACGCGCGCGCGCAGACCTCTCTGGTCGGTGCCGAAGTGCACGCCTACACGACCGTCACCGAAGCTGGCAGCAAGACACGCTCCATCGAGGTCGGTCGCAGCACGGCCGACGATACTGGCCAAGTGACACTCCTGATTGCACCCAACCTCAAGCAAGGCTGGTAGCAGGCGGTCATGTAACTTAAGATGCGCGACGGGACATCAGCGCCTTCTTGACCTTGTCGATCAAGTCGGCGGCCTTGAAGGGCTTGGTGACGTAGTGGCGCGCACCAGCATTGATGCCAGTGATCATGTCCATCGGGCCGCTCTTCGCAGTCAGCATGACGAGCGGAATGTTGCCGATGTTGGGATCGTTCTTCAGCGTCTTGGCGAGCGTCAGGCCGTCCATGCGGGGCATCATCAGATCGGTGACGATCACGTCGGGGCGGAAGCCGTTCTTGAGTAGATCGAGCGCTTCCTGACCGTCCCTGGCGAGGGTGGTTTCACCGACCGTCTGCAACATGGTCTTGATCATGTGCAGTAGATCGGCGTCGTCTTCGACCACCAAGATCTTCGGGAGCACGTGTCCAGTGACGGGGTCGATGGCCATTTGGTGCTCCTAGGCTGATGCGGATGCGTCGCAAAGCGGCCACGCTCGCGCTTCGTCGAGCAGCATGTTGGGCAATCCATCGTCGAGCGCGAAGAAGAGCTTGCAGGCTTCGCAAACGAAGCCCTTGGGATCAGCCGAGTCAGCAGAACCAAGCGTGCCCCGCAGGCCCCCATGGCACTTGGGGCAAGCCAACAGCTCCAGCACTTCGGGCGCAATCGACACGGTCACCTCTTGGCGTAGGATAGCAGACTCACTTGACTTCCAACCATGTGTCGCGGGCAGCACACAAGGTGCGTATTGAGCGCGAGCGCGATCCCGCGGAGATTTCAGCGCGACCATCGAGACGTTCATCGGGCCTCCACGAAGACTTCACGCCGGCCGCCGGCCTTGCCGCTCGGCGGGCCGACCACGCCCTCTTTTTCCATGCGCTCGACCAGCTTGGCCGCCTTGTTGTAGCCGACGCTCAGGTTGCGCTGGATGTGGCTGATCGAGCAGTAGCCGGCCTGCGCCACGATCGCCACCGCCCGGTCATAGAGCGGATCGTCTGAAGCCTCGCCGCCACCGACCTCTCCGTTCTCGTCCTCGTCTCGTGGCTTCAGGATGTCGTCGTCGTAGATCGGGTCGCCTTGGGCGCGCAGGAAGTCGCAGAGTGCTTTGACCTCGTCCTCGCTGATGTAAGCGCTGTGCACGCGCTTCAGATCGTTCGAGCCCGGCATCAAGGTCAGCATGTCGCCCATGCCCAGCAGATGCTCGGCGCCGGTGCGGCCCAGGATGGTCTTGCTGTCTTCGCGCTGCGAGACTTTGTAGGCGATGCGCGATGGGAAGTTCGCTTTGATCATACCGGTGATCACGTCGACGCTGGGTCGCTGCGTGGCCAGGATCACGTGGATGCCAGCGGCTCGAGCCTTCTGCGCCAGCCGCGCGATCGCGGACTCGACGTCTTTGGCTGCCACCATCATCAGGTCGGCAAACTCGTCGACCACCAGCACGATGCTCGGCAGCCTGGTGGGTTTCCAGTCCTCGGCGTCTGCGCGCTCGCCGTCCACCGGGTCGAGCAAGAGCTCCTCGCCGCTGGGCATTTGTGCGCGCACTTTGCCGGCGCGTCGCGGTGCAAACGCTGCTACCGAGACCTCTCCGCTATCGACCTTGTCTACCCGTGCGTTGTAGGTCAGGAGATTGCGGGCGCCTGCATCGGCAAAGAGCTGATAGCGACGCTCCATCTCGTCGACCGCCCAGCGCAGCGCGAGCGAGGCCTTCTTCATGTCGGTGACGACCGGCAAGAGCATGTGGGGGATGCCGTCGAACACCGCCAGCTCGACCACCTTCGGATCGATCATCAAGAGGCGCACCTCTTCCGGTGTCTTCTTCATCAGCAGCGAGGCGAGCATTACGTTGAGGCCGACGCTCTTGCCGGAGCCGGTGGCACCCGCGACCAGCAAGTGCGGCATCTTCGACAGGTCGCCGTAGACCGGCTGCCCCACGATGTCCTTGCCGAAGGCGACCGGCAGCGCGACCTGCAGCTTGCGCCAGCGCTCGTCCTCGAGCAGCTCGCGCAGATACACCGTTTGACGCACGTCGTTGGGCAGCTCGAAGCCGACGCGCGCCTTGCCTGCGATTGGCGCCACGATGCGGACTTTCTGCGCCGCCAGCGCCATCGCCAGATCGTCGGAAAGCCCTGCAATCTTCGAGATTTTCGTGCCGCTCTGGGGCTCGAACTCGTACATGGTGATCACGGGTCCCGGATGGATCTCGTCCACCCGACCCTTCACACCGTAGGCGTTGAGCTTCTCGACCAGGCGGGCTGCGTTCTCCTTGAGCGTGTCTTCGTCGATTTCGATCGTGTCTTCGGGCGGATCAGCCAGAAGCTTGGTCGGCGGCAGCACGAAAGGTCCCGCGTTGCTCCGTGCGGCGCTCGCCTCGGCTTGCTCGGCGCTGCGCTTGCGGCTCTCGGGCTGCGGCGCAACGATCACCGGGCCTTTTTCGCGGCGCTTCTTGGCCGCTCGTTCCACCGCCGCCGCGGCTTGTGCTGCTTCGGCTGCGTCCGTGTCTTGGTCGCTTTCCTCGCCGGCGTCGTCTTCTTGGTCGTCTTCGCCGGTCTCGTCTTCGACCTCGTCCGGCAGCGCCAGCGCCCGTGCGTCGCGGACCTCCGCGTCATCCGCTTCGGTCGGCACCGCGATCGTCGCGCCTGGCAGGGTCGCCGTGATGCGAGGCTCGAGTGCTGCGCGCTCCTTCGCACGCTCCTGCCGCTCGATCTCCTTGGCAGCCTGCCAAGCTGTCCAGAGCTTCTCGCTGCCATCGCGCAGGAAGCGCCACGCCCCTTTGCCCTGCGACGCCGAGAACCCCGCGGCGTGCACGCTGAGCGTGACGACGGAGAGCGACGTGCGCAGGATGAGCGTGATCAGCAGCGCCGAGATGCAGACGACGTAGGCGCCAGTCAGACCCACCATCGAACGCAACACTTCGCCCAGTACTTCGCCGATCTGTCCGCCAGCCAGCTGTCCGCCGAAGACCGGAAAGTCTCGCAGCGCGAGATGCAAGAGCGCGCAGCCCAGCAAGAGGTGGACGAGCACCGATGCGACGTGGGTGAGCGCGGGCAGCGGCGGGCGTAGGCGCGCGCAGTAGGCCGCACCCAGCAAGAGCTCGAAGGGCACGACCAGAGCGGTGAGGCCAAAGGCCGAAACCAGTGCGCCAGCGGCCGAGGCTCCCAGCGGGCCGATCCAGTTCGCACCGCCCCGCAGATCGTAGGAACAGAGCGCGAGACCCGAGAGCAACGCTGCGGCAAAGCAGACGATAGCGAGGATCTCGTGGCGCCGGTCGAACCCGCGTCCACTCGAGGATGTAGGATTTGTAGCTGCTTCCCGCACGTGCCCACACTCGAAAGTGCCAGCAGGAGCGATTCACGTCAAAAAAACAGCAGATGGCACAAGGCTCCGTACAATGGCGGCGTAGCCCTTGAATGCATGGACGAATTCTCTAGTATCGGAGCGCTTCGCACGACGTCGCGCGAAACGGCGGTCGTTTCAACTTGGCATGACATAGGGCGCGGGGAGAGGGCCAATGCAACCTCATCGACATCACAAGCCGTGGCTGGAGTGGCTCTTGTTGAGCGCGCTCACCGCCGGCGTCATGGCTAGCTCCGGCTGCCGAGTTACCAACACGGACATCGACGCTTGGAAGGGCACGCGCAAAGGCCCTGGCAAGATGGTCGCCGTCATCCTCGCCAACAAGTTCGATGTTTCGCTGCGCACTTACGCCGCGCTCGGACTGGTCGAGATGGAGCGACAAGACGTCGACGGCGTCGCAGAGATGCAGCGCGCCATCCAGAAGCTCGACGGCGAGACGCGCGACACGATCGTCGCAGGGCTCGGCGATGGACTGGTTGAGCTGATGAAGAAGGCGCCGCAGACGCAGGCCCCGGACGGTGCTCCACCGGCCTATCAGATCCGCGCCAAGGATGCGGCGTTTCTCCTGGCTGCTGCAGCGAAGCCAGACGTCCGCGAGAAGCTCACGGTGGCCGTGGTCGGCTGGTACACCGACGACTTCAACGGTCGCTCGCTCTCCGGCAACTTCAGCGCGGAGCAAGTGGTGCGCGGGCTCGGTGCGTCGGCGGCCAAGAGCTTGATCGAAGCGCTCTCCGCGAAGCTGCCCCAGCAGGCCATCGTAAAGCTCGCAGAGTTGATCGGGCAGCTCGGTGATCCGGCTGCCAAGGAACGCGCCGGACAGAAGCTCGTTCAAATCGAGCAGGAGATGGAAGGCCCGGCCTTCCTGACCTGGCTCAAGTCGCAGATCGCCGATCAAATGAAGCAGACCGGCAACGCGGACCCAGCCCGCGTCGAGAAGGCGGCTGAGCTCAACCGCAGCAACTTCATCGAGAACGGTGCGCTTGCCGCCATGAAGTATCTCGCTGATCAGCCCGCGGTGGCGGCACGCCTGCTCGAGATCGCATCCAGCAAAGACCCGAAGCTGACCGATCGCCGCACGCGCGCGCTGCAAGCCCTCGAAGGCAAGGTCAACGCCGACCAACTCGACAAGCTGCTGGCACTGGCGCTCGACGCGGGCAATCCGGTGCCGGTGCGCGACTACGCCTTCGACCGTGTCGGTGATATCCACAGCCCCAGAGCCCTGCCTCCGCTTTGGCCGCTGGTGCAGAATGCAGAAGACCAGCGCCTGCGCTGGCGCGCGGCCGAGCTGGTGCTCGTGATCGGTGGTCCTTCGGTGCTCGCCGATTTCTTCGCGAAGTTGCCGAGCTCTGCCGCCGTCAGCTACGAGCCGGAAGAGCTTGACGGCTATGCGCAGCGGATGGCGCAGATGACTCCAGCGCCGCACGAAATTGCGCTCGCGCAGCTCCATTCACCTAACTGGTGGAACAACATCATCGGCCTCGACTACTTTCAGCGTAAAGGCACGGAGGCCGACGTGGCTGAGATGTCCACGCTCACGCACAGCACGGCAGCACCCAAGGGTAAGCACTGGGAAGACAACCAGAAGAGCGTAGGCAAGGTTGCCGAGCAGGCGATTAGTGCGCTACGAGAACGAGTCAAGGGCGAAGCTGGGACTGGCACAGCCGCCGCCAAATGACGCGCGCCGACCAGACGAGACGGCCATGACCACTCAGGACCAAAACAAGAAGACTCTCCGGCACTTCCAGTGCAGGGACTACCTCTGGGAGATCTTCGAGCAGATGAGCACGGAGCTGGAATGCTCCACGGACTACCTCATCAACGAAGCGATGCGGCAGTATGCGCGCTCGCGCAACTACGGCACTGCGCGCAGCGGTCAGCGCGAAGCAGCCGAGGGCGGCACCGATCCCGGCGCCGAGGTGCCCGCGGCAGCTGCGCCTCAGCACGCGGCTGCGGCAGGCATTCCATCGCTGCGTGAGAGCGTCGGACGTCCCACGATTCCATCGCCGCCGCCTCCGCGGCCCAGGACTGCGTCGACAGGCGCCATGCCGCAAGTTTCTGGGCCTACGCTCTCGCAGACCACGCCGGTTACCTATGCGCCAAGGGTTAGTGCGGCTCCACCTGCTCCACCTGCGCCCAAGCGCGCCTCGTCGATGCCGCCACCGGCTCCTCCGGTTCGCAGCACGCAGCCGCGCATGTCAGCGCCAGCGAATCCTCCGCCGCTGCCGGGCGGCGGCCAGCGAGCGTCGATGGCGGCTCCGCCGGCCGTGCAGCGTCCGCGTCAGCTTTACTGCATCTTCAACGGCCAGAAGATCCCGGTCTCCAAAGAGGAGTTCGTGATCGGCCGCGGCAGCAAGAGCGCCGACTTGGCGATCAAGGACGGCAACATCTCGCGCCGCCACGCCGCGGTGGTGCTGCACAACGGCGCCTACTACATGAAGGACCTTGGCAGCACCAACGGCGTCGAATACCAGGGACGTCGCTTCGACAGCAAACGCATCGAAGAAGGCGACGTGTTCCGGATCTGCGATTACGAGCTGCGCTTCAGCTACCAGTGAGAGCTGCTGAGCAGCCATCGGCTTCCGGAGGGATAGCCGCTGGCGCGGTGGTCGCAGGCGCCGAGCGCCAGGCTAGCCGGTTACGGCTGGTGCGCGGGGTCGTCGGTGGAAGGGAGCTTCTTGAGCTCGAGCATTCCGATGCGCACGCAGCGCTGCACGACCCAGGAGAGCGACCGGTCCAGTCGATCCGCCTCGTGCTGGAGGTCCTTCAGCATCGTCTCGGGAAAGTACAGGCTCTGCTTGCGCTTATCCGTGCTCATTCAAACCTCCTCGACGGGAAAGTAGCCTAGGTTTCGCCACATTGCGAGCACCATGGGAACCTGTCCCCCACGTTCCCCTGCATCCCTGGGGATGCGGTCCCTAAACGGGGTCAGGCGCCAGACGTTCTATGCGCCCTTGGTCGGCGCTTCGACACGACGAAACTGCTTGGCGCGCCGGCGGACGAGGCTGAGCGCGGCGCGCTCAGGTAG
The DNA here is from genome assembly GCA_017881145.1 of Sandaracinaceae bacterium. GTDB lineage: Bacteria > Myxococcota_A > Polyangia > Polyangiales > JAFGIB01 > JADGRF01. Next base: position 14,469 of record JADGRG010000175.1, read on the forward strand.
ATGCTTCATGACCGTCGCGATCAGCCGATTGACGGGTCCGGTCACGTGCACGGTCTCGCCCCGCATCGCCGCGTCGATGCCTTCGCGCGCCACCGCATCGGCGTTCTGCCACATCGCGCCGGGCAGCCGGCTGACGATGCCGCGCGTGCCCATCACGTCGTGGAACTCCGAGTACGTGAAGCCTGGGCAAACTGCGCAGACTTGCACGCCGGTGCCTGCCAACTCGCCACCGAGCGACTCCGAGAACTTCACCAGAAACGACTTGGCCGCGGCATAGAGCGTGCTGGTCGGTGCCCCGGGGATGAGGCCAGCCAGGGAGGATACATTGAGAATACGTCCGTAACCGCGCGCAACCATGCCATCGAGACACAGGTACGTGAGGTGGGTGACCGCAGTGACGAGCACCTGCAAGAACGCTGCATGCTGCTGCCAGGGCACGGTCGCGAAGTTGCTGGCCACACCGAAGCCCGCGTTGTTCACCAGCACATCCACCGCGATCCCGCGGGACTGCAGCTCGGCGAAGATGCGTGTCGGTGCCGCAGGATCACTGAGGTCGTCGGCGATTACATCGACCCGCACGCCGCGGTCGGCGACGATCTCTTTGGCAAGCGCCTCGAGTCGGTCCTTGCGCCGTGCCGTGAGCACCAGGTTGAAGCCGTCCTTGGCTAGTTGCTCGGCAAATGCTTTGCCGATGCCGGCGGATGCTCCGGTCACGAGCGCCGTTCTACCTGCGTTCATCGATTCTTCCCGTCGTGCATGGCTGGTCGAACACGAGACCTGTCTGCATGTTTGATGCGCATTTGCAGCATGGTCCTTACCGGGTCTTCGAGCTCCGCGAAGTAGGGCTTCTTGGCCAGGCCGATCCCATGCTCGGCGCTGATCGCCCCGCCCAGGCGGTGCCGACCGAGCCGCTCAGAGCCCGCGCTGCTCGATGAGCGCGCGCAGCTGAGCCGTGTTTGCGTAGGCGTTGTCCAGGTGGTCGATGGTGATCGGCTCTTGCGCCTTGACGGGCTTGGCCAAGGCTTCACCGGCGATCAGCTCGCGGCAGGAGAGCTGGCCCTTCTGCAGTGGAACTGCCAGCACGATGTCGGCGTCGGTGAGGTGGTGGCCTTGCGGGAGATCGCGCGCCGCGTACACACCACGGACCAGCGCGTCGAGGTAGCGCACCTCCTTCTCGGGCGGCATGCGCTTGCTGGTGCCGGGCGGGCCGCACATTTCCTTGGCCTTCTTGAAGGAGCGCAGCCAGGTATCCACCTGCTCCGGCTTGGAGCAATAGGGCGACACCGGCACGCCGTCCATGTCGATGTCGACGTGGCGCTCGAACGTCCGCGCGCCCTTGGCGTACGCCATGGCCACCGAGTACTGCCAGTCGTGATATTCGTGCGTCGAGAAGCCGATGGTGGTCTCGGGATAGCGGTCGCGCAGGAAGTCGATTTGGTTCAGCTCGATCTCGGCGTCTTCGGACGGGTAGAGCGACACGCAGTGGTTGAGCGCGAAGGGAATGCTGCGACGCGAGAAGAACGTCACCAGATCGTCGATGTCCTTGAGCGCTGAGCCTCCGGTCGAGGCGATCACGGGCTTACGAGTCTTGGCGATCTTCTCGATCAGCACCCAGTCATTGAGATCGGAGCTGGCGATCTTGATGATCTCGATCTCGAGATCGACGCATAGGTCCACCGAGGCCTCATCGAAAGGCGTGGCCATGCGGATGCAGCCGTGCTTGCGGATTTCCTCGAGCATGACCGCGTAATCCTTGTGAGTAAGGCGCGTGTCGAGGGTCTTCTTGATGTAGCGGATGTCGGCCCGATCCCGGAACTTGGGATGGATGAAGGTGTCGACGTCGCGGAACTGCAGCTTGATGGCAGCACGGACGTTGTTGTAGCGGGCGACGTGACCGAACTCCTGGATGATGCGCATCCCGCGTTCGAGCTTGCCCAGGTGGTTGTTGGCGAGCTCGAACACGAAGAGCTCGTCGAAGATGTTCCGATTGATGTAAGTCGTCACCGTCTACCTCCAAAGCGGGATCGCGGGCCGGCATCATACCCGGCCCAGCCCTCTTTTGGCTCGAATTCCTGCACGCACCTGCTGGCACGGAAGGCGGCCGAGGGCAAGTCCTGCGCCCGCCGACCCGCTGGGGCCCACGCGCCCGCGGGTAACTGACTACGCCGAGAGCCGCAGGCTGCTCGGCGGGTATGCAAACTACCGCGCCTGGTGCAGGCTGAGCGCGCCGACGTAGAGGAAGCCGACCAGAAAGAGCACGAGGAAGGGGATATTGATCCACGCGCCCGTCACGACGGCCAGCGCGATGGTGATCGCGAAGTAGACGCCGAAGGCGAGCTCGACGTAGGTGCCGAGGTGCTTGGCGGCCTTGTAGCGCTTCAGGCTCCAGCCATCCTCGCGCAGCATCACGCCGTGCTTGGGCGTGCGCACGAACTCCGACTGCATGCCGAAGAGGCCTTCGATGACAGCGCGAGCGTTGTTGACCGACAGGCCGATGGAGAGCGCCATCATCAGCGGCAAGCGCTTCACGGCGTCCTTGAGGTTGCCGTAGAGAGCGCGATGCGTGGTCAGATAGAAGACGATGATCGACAAGCAAGTCGATGCGAAGAGCGGTACGTCAAGGAGCAGGAGCTCCGGACGGTTCATCCTTTGGCGCATCAGCATATTGGGTAGCTGCAAGAGCGCCAGCATGACCAGGAAGACGTAGGCGAAGTTGTTGGTGAGGTGGAAGATGCATTCGATCTTCACCTTGAGCGGGATATTCGCCTTGAGCACCACACCGAGGAGCTTGCGCGTGGTCTGCGCCGAGCCCTTGGCCCAGCGGAACTGTTGGCCCTTGAACGAGTTCATCTCGCAGGGGATCTCGGCCGGCGCGATCGCGGTGGGCACGTAGATGAATTCCCAGCCGCGCAGCTGCGCGCGGAAAGAGAGGTCCATGTCCTCGGTGAGCGTGTCGTGCTGCCAGCCGCCAGCGTCGATGATGGTGGAGCGGCGCCAGATGCCGGCGGTGCCGTTGAAGTTGAAGAAGCGGCCCGAGCGGTTGCGCGCGATGTGCTCGATCACGAAGTGGCCGTCGAGCATCATCGACTGCACGCGCGTCAGCACCGAGTAGTCGCGGTTCAAGTGGCCCCAGCGCGCCTGCACCATGCCGACCTTGGGGTTGGTGAAGAAGTGGATCAGGTCCTTGACGATGCTGGGCGTCGGCACGAAGTCCGCGTCGAACACCATCACGTAGTCGCCCTTGGCGTCGCGCAGACCTGCTTCGAGCGCGCCGGCCTTGTAGCCGTGGCGATCTTCGCGGTGCCGGTAGGAGACGTCGAAGCCGCGCTCGCGTAGCTCTGCGGCTTTGCGCATGCCGATCTCGACGGTCTCGTCGGTCGAGTCGTCGAGGACCTGGATCTCCAGCTTGTCCTTCGGATAGTCGATGTTGGCGACGCCTTCGAGCAAACGCTCGGCGACGTACATCTCGTTGAACATCGGCAGCTGCACCGTGACATGCGGCAGCTCGGCGAAGCGTTGCGGCGGGGTCGGTGCGTCCTTGCGGTGCTTCCAGTAGAGGAAGAGCAAGTGGCTACGGTGGAACCCGTAGAGGCCCAGGATGGAGAGAACGATCAGGTAGAGGGCAATGATGAAGACGTCCATACTTGCGTGCAAAACCCCTGCCTCGTCCGAGCGAAAAGCCCGTGAGCGAGCGCTAGCTAAGCTCCTGCACGCCACCGGATTGTCACCAAAATGTAAATCGTTGTAGTCAAGAGTCGCCGCTCACCTACGCAGACTGCAAATAGCCGCCTAAGCTGGATTTTAGGCGCGAAAATACTGGTGACTTCCGCGGGCCCTGCGAGTAACTCTGAAGCGCGCCGGTGGAGGCATTGTGATCCAGTTCATTGTGCGAGCCTGGAAATGCACCACTGTGACGTCGACGGGGCCGGCTTTTCGAGTGGCGGGAGCGCCGACGTGATGGCAGGGACCGACAGCGCGCTGAGGTCAGCTCGATCGAGTGGAGGGGGACGATGCGACGGGCAGACCACGGCGGAGGTGTCTCAGAGCGAGTCGGGAAGGCCGGACAAGCGCCGAGCGTTGGTGCGAGTGGAACATCAGCCGCTCCGCGCGCTATGGATGAAGCGACGGCGCCCCTCGCTCGCCGGTTCCGCTCGCCGCCAGTTA
>JADGRG010000176.1 GCA_017881145.1 Sandaracinaceae bacterium
ATGGCCGGTGCGCTCGACTCGGCACGCTTCCAGTGCTTTCTGGCGGAAGCGCTCGGCTGCAGCGTCAAGGATGTCAACGCGCTGGTGCTCGGCGGCCACGGCGACACCATGGTCCCCTGCCTCTCCTATACCACCGTGAAGGGCATCCCCGTCACGCAGCTCCTGTCCAAGGACAAGCTCGACGCCATGATCAAGCGCCCCGCCGGCGGCGGCGGCGAGATTGTCACGCTAATGGGAACTAGCGCGTTCTATGCGCCTGCGTCCGGCGCCATCTCGATGGCCGAGGCCTACCTCAAGGCGCAGCGGACTGTCGTCGCCTGCGCCGCCTACCTGAGCGGCGAGTACGGCTACAAGGACATCTACATCGGCGTGCCCGTCGTGATCGGCGCCGAAGGCGTGGAGAAGATCATCGAGGTCAAGCTCACCGACGACGAGAAGAAGATGCTCGACTCGAGCGCCAAGGCTGTGCGCGAGTTGCTCGACGCCGCCGCGAAGCTCTGATCCCAATCTCTCTGCTTGAACAAGTCCCAGTGTTAGTTGATAGACAGGGCCGTGGCTTTGGTTTCTGGGTCCAAAGCCACGGTGTTGTCGGAGGCGATCTATGAACATTCACGAGTACCAGGGCAAAGACATCTTTCGGCGCTACGGCATCCCTGTGCCGAAGGGCGTGCCCTTGACGGATCCGAGCGGTGCGAAGGCTGCGGCGCAGAAGTTGATCGACGAGACCAAGAACGAAGTGGTCGTGGTCAAGGCGCAGATCCACGCTGGCGGTCGCGGCAAGGCTGGCGGCGTCAAAGTCGTCAAGGGATCCGAGGCCGCACAAGCTGCTGCCAACGAGATCTTTGGCAAGACGCTGGTCACGCACCAGACCGGGCCGAGCGGCAAGAAGGTACAGCGCCTGCTCGTAGAGCAAGGCCTCGCCATCGGGCGCGAGCTCTACCTGGCAGTGGTGCTCGACCGTGAGAAGCGTCGGCTCACCTTCATGGCGTCGACGGAAGGCGGCATGGAGATCGAGGAAGTCGCCGCCAAGACACCGGAGAAGATCATTCGCGTCACGGTCGACCCTGCGGTCGGCATGCAGCCTTACCAGGGACGTCAGCTTGCTTTCGGGCTCGGCCTGAGCGGGGATGCGGCCAAGGAGCTCGGGCAAGTGGTCACGGCGCTCGAGAAGATCTTCATGCAGGAAGACTGCTCGCTCCTCGAGATCAACCCTTTGGTCGTCACCAAGGACAACCACATCGTTGCGCTCGACGCCAAGCTGAACCTCGAGGACAACGCTTCGTTCCGCCACAAGGAGTGGGACGCGCTGCGCGATCTGAGCGAGGAAAAACAGGTCGAAATCGACGCCAAGGCCGCAGGCCTCACCTACATCCAGCTCGATGGCAACATCGGCTGCCTGGTGAATGGCGCTGGCTTGGCGATGGCCACCATGGACATCATCAAGCATTACGGCGGTGAGCCCGCGAACTTCCTCGACGTGGGCGGCGGCGCCACCAAGGAAGCAGTGACCACCGCGTTCAAGATCATCCTCACCTCGCCGAGCGTGAAGGGCATCTTCGTGAACATCTTCGGCGGCATCGCGCAGTGCGACACCATCGCGGCAGGCGTGATTGCGGCGACCAAGGAGCTCGGGCTTTCCGTGCCACTGGTCGTGCGCCTCGAAGGTACGAACGTGGAGCTCGGGCGCAAGCTCTTGGCAGAATCCGGCCTCAAGATCTCGCCGGCCGCCACCATGGGTGACGGCGCCAAGAAGATCGTCGAACTGGTGAAGGGAGCATAGCCGTGGCGATTCTGGTCAATAAAGACACCAAGGTTCTCGTCCAGGGCATCACCGGCGCTTACGGCGGTAATCACACTCGCTGGTGCATGCAATACGGCACCCAGATCGTGGCGGGCGTGACGCCAGGCAAGGGTGGTCAAAAATTCGAGGACAAGGTCCCCGTCTTCAACACGGTCGCGGATGCCGTGAAGCAGACCGGCGCCGATACCTCGATGATCTTCGTGCCGCCGCCCTTCGCTGCGGACGCGATCCTCGAAGCCATCGACTCGGGCATGCGCTTGGTGGTCTGCATCACCGAGGGCATCCCGGCCAACGACATGATCAAGGTGCGCCGCGTGCTGGAGAGCCAGACGCTGACCCGCTTGATCGGTCCGAACTGTCCAGGCGTGATCACGCCGGGCGCCTGCAAGATCGGCATCATGCCCGGGCACATCCACAAGCCCGGTCGCATCGGTGTCGTGTCGCGTAGCGGCACGCTCACCTACGAAGCCGTCGGGCAGCTCAGCGCGCTCGGCATCGGCCAGAGCTCGTGCGTCGGCATCGGCGGTGACCCGGTCAACGGCACCGACTTCATCGATGTGCTGCGCCTCTTCAACGCCGACCCCGATACCGATGGCGTGATCATGATCGGTGAAATCGGTGGCACTGCCGAGGAGCAGGCTGCCGACTACATCAAGCGCGAGTTCAAGAAGCCGGTGTGCGGCTTCATCGCGGGTACCACGGCGCCGCCCGGCAAGCGCATGGGCCATGCTGGTGCGATCATCTCGGGCGGTAAGGGCACGGCGAAAGACAAGATCGCTGCGCTGCAGGCTGCTGGCGTGAAGATCGCGCCGACGCCGTCGGACTTGGGCACGACACTGAAGTCGATGCTATAGGCACGCGAATTCGCGCGGATTCACGCGAAGTCACAGAGGAGCAGGAGAACATGGCGATCGAGAGGACGCTCAGCATCATCAAGCCGGATGCCGTTGAGAAGAACACCATCGGCGGGATCATTCAGCTCATCGAAGCGGCAGACCTGAAGGTCAAGGCCGCCAAGATGATGCACCTCACGAAGCGCCAGGCGCAGGGCTTCTATGCCGTGCACAAGGAGCGCCCCTTCTTCGGTGAGCTCGTCGAGTTCATGACGCGCAGCCCCGTGGTTGTGATGTGCTTGGAGGGCGAGAACGCCATCCAACGCTATCGCGACGTGATGGGCGCCACCGATCCGAAGAAGGCCGCCGACGGCACGATCCGTAAGAAGTACGGCGCGAACATCGGCGAGAACGCTAGCCACGGCTCGGATGCCAAGGAAACAGCAGCCTTCGAGATCGGCTACTTCTTCCCCGGTCTCGAGATTTCGTGAACGGCGGCTAGCGGACCGGGGTGAGAGCTCCCCCGGTCTCGCCAGCCGCTTCGCAGCGAGTGCACACTGCTGATCCGCGGCCCCGGCCGTCTCTGATGAGAGGAGTGAGCGATGCGAGACGCGTACGTCGTGGCGGTCGGCATGATCCCGATAGGGCGGCATGTCGACAAGAGCATCAAGCAGCTGACGGCGGCGGCACTGGCTGACCTCTGGAAGAGCTCGCCGGTGGCCAAGTCCGATCTGCAGGCTGCCTGGTTCTCGAATTCGGGCTGGGGCCTCGGCACCATGGAGAAGGGCTCCCCGATGGGTCCGGCGCAGCCCTGCATCCGCGGCCAAGTTGCCCTGGCGCCGGCCGGCATCGACGGCATTCCCATCATGAACGTGGAGAACGCGTGCGCGAGCGGCTCGTCTGCGTTCTATGGCGCTTATCTGGGCGTGCTCTCCGGCGCCTACGATGTCGCGCTGGCGATCGGCGTCGAGAAGATGGCGCTGCCCAGGGATGCGCCGAAGGAGCTGCAGAAGAAGAGCCTCGGGGCGTTGCTGGCGGGCACCGATGTCGAAGTGATGGTGGATGCCATCGAGCTCCTCAAGGCTGAAGCCGAGAAGCGCCACAAGGAAGCCGATGCGCGCGGCGAGATCAAGGGCGCAGGGCGCGAGAACCGCAGCCCCTTCATGGACTTCTATTCGTTCGCCTCGCGCGCGCACATGCAGAAGTACGGCACGACTCAGGAGCAACTCGCGATCATCGCCGCCAAGAATCACAACCACGGCGCGCTCAATCCCTACGCGCAGTATCGCTTCAAGATGACGCCCGAGCAGGTCATGCAGGACGACGTGGTGTCGTTCCCGCTCACCCGTGCCATGTGCGCTCCCACCGGCGACGGCGCTGCGGCCGCCATCGTAGTCTCCGGAGATTACCTGCGTAAGCTGGGTCAGGTGCGTCCGGTGAAGATTCGTGCGTCGGTGCTCGGCTCGACCAAGCTAGAGTGGTCGGGCGGTAAGCGCGCGCGAGCGCTCGCCAAGGAGTGCTACGAGCGCGCTGGCGTCGGCCCCGAGGACATCAGCTTCGCCGAAGTGCACGACGCGACGGCCTTCGGCGAGCTAGCGCAATACGAGAACCTCGGCTTCTGTGCGGAGGGTGAGGGTGGCCGCTACGCTGCAACGGGTGCGACCGCGCTCGGCGGCAAGCGCCCGGTGAACCCTTGCGGTGGCCTCGAATCGAAGGGGCACCCGATCGGCGCGACGGGCCTGGCGATGGTCGCGGAGTGCTTCTACCAGCTGCGCGGCGAAGCCGGCGAGCGGCAGGTGGCAGGCGCGCGCTTCGGGATGATCGAAAACGGCGGAGGCTTTCTCGGTCAGGGCGAAGCCGCCATCGTGATGAATATCCTGGAAGCCCCAGCGCGCTAGTGGCAGCGGCCATTTGTTCCGATCCGCGGCTTACGTCCTCGGTCCGTCGGTCACGCTACGTGAGTAGCGCTCCCTCCGGCCCTGCGGGCGCGCTCGCGCCTCGGGGCAACTGACCACTGCCATGAGAGCGCGGACCGGGGTCAGAAGTACATGAAGGAGAGGAGCTGGCCGCTATAGCCGTTGGGCATGGCTCGAGCCTCGACACCCAGCGCGAGATTACGGATGTATTCCCAGCGTAGGATCGCGTCGGCGCGATACATGGCGCCCGGCGTCTGCGCTGGCAGCAAGAGATATTGCGCCGTGATGAGCGAGAGCAAGGTGGGAAGAAAGCGGATGCGCAGGCCGCCGGCGGGACCCACGCCCAGGCGCAGGCCGGACTCGCCTATGCCGTGCAGTGGGGGCGCGTAGAAGGCTGCGGCATCGGTGGTGACGAAGAAGGTTAGAGCATCGCCGAATGGGGCGAAGGCCATCCCGACGCCGCCACCCATGTGGGTCGCGAAGCAGCGCGAGCAAGCGCGGTCGTCGAGCGTGCTGCCGCCTACCTCGAACTTCCAGGAGAGCTTGCGGTCGAAGCGATCTTGCAGCGTGAGCGAGGTGACGCGGAAGAGCGCGAGGTCGTCGACCTGGAGTTTCCCGTCGGGCCAGAGCTGCAGGCGTGCGTGGATGAACTCGATGGCGTTCAGCTCCGGGAAGCCGTCCGAGGGGTCGGCCAGGTCGTGGATGTTGACGCGCAAGTCGAGGGTGGGAGCGATCATGCCATGCGCGATTGCTGCACCAAGACCGACTCGATGGCTGCCATGACTGGCCTCGGGCGCCTTGTTCCAGGGCGGACGAATCTGTAGAGGCGCGCTGGGCAGGGTGATGGCTGCTCGCCGTTCGAGGAGCCGCTGCTTGCGCTTGGCCGCCTCGCTGTCGGTCTTCATCACCAGCGCTTCACCGAAGAGCACGTCGACGAGATCGGCGGCTGCATCCAGCACCTGTATCGCTGCATCGTCGCGGAGCGTAGGCGGCAGCGGCTTGTCGGGGTCGTGCGCAAGGTCTTCCACGAGCGCCTGCTCTTCGCTCGTAAGGTCTGCGATGCGCGCGCGAAACTGCGTGCGCAGCGAGGGTCGATAGTGCACGCCGTGCACCAGACCTGGCACCGCGAAGAGCGCCTTGACAGTGTCGGTCGGCAGCACTGGACTGGAGAGCCGGGCTGTCAGATCCACGTCCGGTAGCGCGACTTCGACCAGCGCCAGGATATGATACGAACAGTTCTCGCTGAGGTAGTAGTAGCTGAAGAACGTGTGCCCGAGCTCCCAGAGATGAGCGACGACCAGCGCGAGCTGTGCCGGGCTGAGCGCGAGCTCGTATTCCCAGAGGTCCCGAGATTCTGTGTCGTTGTATTGGCGGACTTTGTAGTAGTAAGGCACCTGCTTGAAGGTGCCCGGGAACATCCCGAAGAGCCCCTTGATGGCGTAGAAGACGGCGTTCTGGCTGTCCACGTCTGCCGAGAAGTCGATGCCGTAGTCGAGGAGCTCGCGGCGTTTGCCCACGGCCCAGGTGTTGGCCTTGTTGACGCGCAGGAAGGTGTGTCCGAAGGCGGATGCTGGGTTGTTTAAATAATACGAAGAGAATACGAACGTCAGCGAGGCGGGCTGCAGCTCGCCGTAGAAGTGTTCGAAGCCCGGACACGAGCGGACAGGCAAGCGTCGC
>JADGRG010000177.1 GCA_017881145.1 Sandaracinaceae bacterium
CGGCCTGGAGAGCTCCGCCACATTGCGCGTCCGGCTCGCCAGCGTGGACATCCTCTCGGGACTGGATCCCGGAGTGCTGGATGCCGTGGTCGCGCGCTGTGAAGTCCGCACGGTCGCGCAGGGCACGGCCCTGATCGTCAGCGGCCAGGCTAACCATGAGATGTATCTCCTGCTCGCAGGAGAGCTTCGGGTGCATCTGGCCGACCGCTTGGACGTCCCGATTGCGATGGTCCGCGTAGGAGATACCGTCGGCGAGCTCTCGGCCATCGACCACAAGCCTGCTAGCGCCACGGTCATCGCACACACCGACTCGCTGCTACTTTCGATCGACGAAACCATGTTTTGGCACATCGTCCACGGCTCCCACATCTTTGCTGTGCGCTTGATGCTGAAGCTCGCCGAGCGGCTGCGCGCCAACAACACCACGGTTCAAGCCAACATGGACCTCTGCGCGCAGCTCGAAGCCGTCGCGCTTTCCGACGCGCTGACCGGTGTGCATTCGCGTCGTTGGCTGGATGAAACGCTGCCGAGGCTCTGCGCGCGGCATCGCTACAGCGGCCAGCCGCTCTGCATCGCGATGGTGGACGCCGATCACTTCAAGCGCGTCAACGACACCTACGGCCATCCAGTTGGCGACCTCGTGCTGGTCGAAATTGCCAATGCGCTGCGCGCGAAGCTTCGCCCCACCGATTTTGTCGCGCGTTTCGGCGGCGAGGAATTCGTGATCGTATTGCCGAACACACCTCTAGCCGGCGCGCGGATCGCCGCCGAGCGGATCCGCGAAGCCGTGGGTTCTACGCTTATCAAGACCCGGCAGGGCGACGCCATCCCACCGGTTACGGTGTCGATCGGGCTCGCAGAAGCGCAGGACGACTCCGACCCCGCATGGCTCTTCGAGCACGCTGACGCTGCGCTCTACCGAGCCAAACACAAAGGACGCGACCGCGTCGAAGCTTGAAAGGCAGACTGATTGGACTCTACCTCGTCATGCCCTTCGGTCGCTCCGCCTGCGCCAGCGGCGCCACCGACCGTTGCGACGGCGGACGGGAAAACGCGCGTGCTCGTTATCGATGACGCCAAGACCAATCGTCACTACGTAGCGTCTCTGCTCGCGGAACGCCGCCTCTGCGATGAGTGCCTAGAAGCCGAGGACGGCCTGGTGGCCTTCAAGGTGATGCGCACCACGCCGGTCGACCTCGTGATCTGCGACCTGAACATGCCGCGTTGCGATGGCCTGAAGTTTCTTCGGCTGAAGGGGACCGACCGCGCGCTCGACAACATCCCCGTCATCGTGCTGACGGGTGCGGAGGAAAGCGCGCGCAAGATTCAGGCGCTCACCTCGGGCGCGTCGGACTACGTAGTCAAGCCTTTCGATCCCAGCGAGCTCGTCGCCCGCATCAGCGTGCAGCTAAAGCTGCGCAAGCTCCAGGTGGAGCTGGTGCGCGCCAACCTGGAATTGCAGCGTCTGACGCAGATCGATCCACTCACGGAGGTTTCCAATCGGCGACACCTGATGACGCAGCTCGACGCGGAGTTTGTCCGTTCACGACGCTATGATCGACCCTTCAGTTTCGTGATCCTGGACATCGATCACTTCAAGCGCCTGAACGATACTTACGGACATCCTGCTGGGGACACGGCATTGATCCAAGTGGCTACGCTGCTGAAACAGAGCTTGCGCATCCACGACAGTCTCGCGCGCTACGGTGGCGAAGAGTTCGCAGTGCTCTTGCCAGAAACCGGGCGCGAAAGCGGGATTCTCGCTGCGGAACGACTACGCCTTGCACTCGAGGGCGGCGACATTCGCCACGGCGCCGCGCGACTGGTGGTCACTGCGAGCTTCGGCGTAGCGTCGTACCCACATGAGCTCGTCACCAAACCCCAGGATCTGATCAGCCTGGCCGACGCGGCCCTCTACGACGCGAAACGCTCCGGACGCAACCGCGTAGTCGGCGCCGTCTAGCCCAACCCGCAGGTCGCTGAGCTCTCGAGCCGTGCTGGAGAGGCAAGCGCGACGCGATCAGTCAAGTGTCGCAAGCGCCTGCCGCTGATGGCGTCAACGTGCGGGCGACGCTTCAGCCTCTGCGGCCTTCGCTCGACCCGCCAAGAGCGCTGCTGCGCGCAGGATGAGCTGCCGCCCGGTGAAGGGTTTTGGAACGAAACCGGTTGTGTCGTCGGCATGCACGTACAGGTCTGGATCCTCGCCCGCGTAGCCAGAAACGTAGACCACTCGTAAGCTTGGCTGCGCCTTCCTCAAGCGCTCGACCAAGTGCGGGCCACTCATTCCAGGCAAGACGACGTCAGTCACTAGCAAGTCCAGGCTGTGGTCGGCCTGGCTCAGAACCGAGAGCGCGTCCTCGGCGTTCAAGGCTTCGAGCACCGTGAGCCCGGACGAGCGCAGCGCCCGCACCATGGTGCGCAAGATAGCGGGCTGGTCCTCGACCACCAGCACCGTGCCGTTGAGCCCAAGATCGGCGTGCGTCGACGAGCGGCGAGCATCAGGGGCCTTGCTCTCCCCGACTCGCGGCAAGAGCACGGAGAAGGTTGCACCCTTGCCCAGCTCGCTCTGGACGGAGATCAACCCACCCGCTTGCTGGACGATCCCGTAGCAAGTCGAAAGGCCAAGCCCGGTGCCCTTGTCTCCCTTGGTCGTGAAGAAGGGCTCGAAAATATGCGGCGCTACATCCGGCTTGATGCCGCTGCCTGTGTCGTTCACGACCAACTCGACGAAGTCGCCGGCCGCTGGAGCGTCGGCGTCGACCAGCGTCCTTGCGCGTGCTCGCAGGGTTACCGTGCCACCGCTCGGCATGGCATCGCGCGCATTGACAGCGAGGTTGATGATCAACTGATCGAAATGCCCGGCATCGATCAGCGCGCAGAGAGGCTCTTCCGCCGGGATGATCACCAGCTCGACCGACTCGCCCAAGGTCCGACGCAGCACGCGATCCACACTGGCCAGCGCGCTGCCGAGATCCAGCACGACCGGCTGAACTGGCCTACGCCTGGAAAACGCCAGGAGTTGCCCGGTGAGCCGAGCCGCCGAGTCCGCTGCTTTAAGCACTTCCACCAAATCCTGTCGCCGCGGATCGGACTCGGCCATGTCGTCCACGACGAAGCGCGTGAAGCAGATGATGGAGGTGAGCAGGTTGTTGAAGTCGTGCGCCACGCCACCGGCCAAGCGTCCGATGGACTCCATCTTCTGCGCTTGCATCATCTGCTGGCGTGAGTCTTCGAGCTTGGCAGCCGTCTTGCGCAGCTCTTCCTCCGTCTCGTGCCGCTCGGATACCTGCACCCGCAATAGCCTCGCAAGCTGCTCGTTCTGCTGCCGCAGTACACGGGTGACGCCACGCAGACGCAGCAGATTGCGAAGTCGGACCAGCATCTCCAGCGGATCCACTGGCCGTCCCAAGAAATCCTCTGCGCCTGCCTGCAACGCTCGCAGGCGTGTCTCGGTGTCTGAGAAGCCGGTGAACACGATGACCGGAATCTCACGCAACGCCGTGTCTACTTTGATGAGTCGCGTCGCCTCGATGCCGTCCATGCCCGGCATCGCGACGTCCATCAGCACCGCGTCGACTGGCTCACTTCGAAGCAGGCTCAGTGCATCACGCGCACTCTCCGCCTCGCGCACCACGAAGCCCTGGCCAGCCAACTGGCGGGAGAGAATGCGTCGGTTCTGCAACTCGTCGTCGACGATCAATACGATCGAGCCACGGATATTGGCGTCCAGCGAGTGCGCATCGTCTTCGCCCTGCTGCGCGGAGTCGAGCTCCTCCCCGGACGCTGAGCTCTCCGCTTCGCCAATATTCAGAGCTGAACGCTGCTGCACTTTGAGTCACGCTCTTTCCAGGACGTTTGCGACATCACGCTCCCTGCGCAGATGTAGGCTGATTCCCGCATAACCAGCCCCGCGTTGGCACAGAGGGCACATCCCCACACCGAGCTTGGCACTCGTTGCCTGTCTCCAACGCAAAGGCTATGCACACGACATGCCTCTCCAAAACAACGGCCAACCCACGGAAAAGCTGAGGGCGAGTATGCACGGCGAGGCCAAAGCTGCCACAAGCGTGGTCAAACTCACCGCGCGGTCAGAGCGCCACCACATCGCGACGGTCTCAGAGTAAAGCGCGCCGGCCCTTACGCACATGTCACACACACCAGCCACCGTCATGTCGGCGCCCGCCTCAACCCTGGGAGCGCTGGGCGCTTTTCATTGCCTGCGCCACAACGGACTGATGTAATTTCCTTTGCTCTCGTAGGTTTGCCCGGCGATGTCTGCACGGATCCTCATTGTCGACGACGAACGCGATCTACTGATGGCGTTCTCTCGCTTACTTGCGGGTGAGTCCTACGACGTTGAGACAGCAACGTCTGCCGAGCAGGCGCTGGAGCTGCTCGATCGCGTGTCTTTCGATCTCGTGCTCACGGACCTCTCGATGCCGCAGATGGACGGGCTCGACATGCTCACCCGCATGCGTCAGCGCGGCGACGCGACACCCACGCTCGTGATCTCGGGCAACGGGACCGTCGAACATGCCGTGCGCGCAGTGAAGCTGGGAGCGCTCGATTTCCTGGAGAAGCCCATCCATCGGGAGCGGCTGATCCTGACCGTCCAAAACGCTCTCCGCTACGCGCAGCTCCAAGAGGTGCATGGACGGCTACAAGCCGACGTCGACCACGACAAGACCCTGGTCGGGCATGGCGCAGCCATGCAGAAACTGCGCGCGTTGATCGGACGAGTCGCACCCTCGGACGGCCGAGTGCTCATCATGGGCGAAAACGGCACCGGCAAAGAGCTGGTCGCCGCCGCAATCCATGCGGGCTCGGCTGGCAGCACGGGACACTGCGTGAAGCTCAACTGCGGCGCCGTGCCCAGGGATCTGGTGGAGAGCGAGCTCTTCGGGCACGAAAAGGGAGCGTTCACCGGAGCGGTGGCGGCACGCAAAGGGCGCTTCGAGGTTGCCGACGGCGGCACGCTGATGCTCGACGAGATCGGCGACATGCCGATGCCCATGCAAGTGAAGCTACTGCGGGTACTTCAAGAAGGGCAATTCGAACGTGTCGGCGGCGCTCGCACCCTCAAGGTCGACGTACGGGTGATCGCCGCAACCAACCGTGATCTCGGGGCGATGGTCGATGACGGTTCGTTCCGCGAGGATCTCTACTACCGCCTGAACGTCGTAACACTCCACGTTCCACCACTACGCGCGCGCAAAGAGGACATCCCTCTGCTCATCGGGCATTTTACCAGCCCGGGCCACAAGGGTTTCGGTCTGCGACTAACCGCCGAGGCAGTCGAGGCGCTCAAGGCCTACGACTTCCCGGGCAACGTTCGCGAGCTCGAGAATCTAACCGAGCGCATGGCGATTCTCTTTCCCGGCGAAGCCGTCTCTGCGGGGCTCATACAAGAGGTTCTCGCTTCCTCCGGCATCTCTCATCAGAAGCCTAGCCGCGGCACGCTCTACGAATCTGGTCGGAGCTTGCGCGACTTGCTGCACGACATCGAGCGACAGATCATGGTCGAAGCGATCGCAGCCAACGGCAACAGCAAGGGGGCTGCAGCACTTGCTCTCGGCACGGAGCGCTCACACTTCTACAAGAAGTGCCGGCAGTACGGCATCCGCGGCGCGGACAACTAACAGGAACGCATGGAGCGCGATGTGGATCGCGGTCCAGGCGTCTCTGTTTAGGATAGGGATGACGGATCACCACAACAGCGGTACGGATTTCCAGGAACACGCCCGACAGCTCTTCGAACAAGCGAGCGACGGCTTCGTCGTCCTCGACGCCGAAGGTCGTATTCTCGAAATCAATCGCCGCGGCGCGCTCATGCAGGGCTGCGATCCGACGAACGCTATTGGGCACTCTTTTACCGACTTCGTCGCTGCCTACGACGTGGAGAGGGTTCGCCAGAACCTTCATCAAACCTGGACGCAGCAGGTTGCTCGACACAGCAGCATCGTGCTGGCGCGGGCTGATGGAGGCAGACTGGTCGTCGACGTTTCGGCCTCGCTAGTGGTCGCTGGTGCCCAGAAACGCGTGCTGC
>JADGRG010000178.1 GCA_017881145.1 Sandaracinaceae bacterium
TATGCATCACGCGATGTCGTGCTCTCCCCAGAACTGCATCCAAGAGCGGCTTCGTGTGATGCAGAAGCGAGAACGCTTCCGGGAGCCTGTCCGCCTCGTCCTTCGCTGATTCTCCGCGCACCACTGCCCCCCAATGCGCTCCGCCCCAGCCGCCCCGTACATCAGGCACCTCACGCCTACTCGGCTGACGCTGGCGGGTCTTGCAATGGAGGGCGGTGGCTCGGTTGACGCGGGTCAAGGAGCCAAACCGAGCATGGTGACGTTTTCCTGTCACAAACCTAAGCGGCGCACTCTTCCATCGCAGCCAAGGAGCCACCCCATGATTCGCTGGATTTGGCGAGGTGCGACTGCCCCTACCAGGACATTGACCGAGGACGAATTTCTGAGCGAGCTGCTGCAGCTGGCCGAGCGCTCGTTTGCGGGCGTCCCGCAGGGCCCCGTGACCATCGAGTCGCTCGATGTGCAGGAGCGCGTCTGCTGGCGCGCGTATTATCAACGCCCGCAAGAGCTGCTAGGCCTGGCTCGGCATCTATGCGATGAGCGGGCGCTACGCGAGCGTGCGGCGCGCACCGCGGTGCCGCGACCGTAGCGAGGTGAAGCGTGAACGAAACCACGACAGACGCAGAGCAAGCCATCCGGTTGGCCTGCCAAGCCCAGGACTTCCAGTCCGCCGCCACCCGGGCGTTCGAAGCTTACGGCCAGGAGGTTCTCTCCTTCCTGACGGCACGACTGCGCAGCGTACCGGAGGCCGAGGAAGCGTTCTCCATGTTCGCCGAGGATCTGTGGAAGGGACTGCCCGGCTTTGGCTTCCGTTGCAGCGTGCGCGGCTGGCTCTATGCGCTAGCGCGTAACGCTGCCAATCGGCACGCGAGTGCACCGCAACGACGTGCCGGGCGCAACCTCCCTTTGTCCCCCGATGGAGCGGTCACCGCGCTACTCGACCGCGCTCGCAGCGAAACGCAGATGTACAAGCGCACTGACGCGAAGGATAAGGTTCGCGCGCTGCGCGAGCGACTACCGCACGAAGACCAGACGCTGCTCATCCTCTTCATCGACCGCGGCCTGCCATGGCGGGAGATCGCCATGGTGGTGCACGAACAAGGTGAAGAGCTGGACGACGACTCGCTGGACCGCGAAGCCTCACGCCTGCGCAAGCGCTTCGAGCGCGTGAAGGCCGAGCTCAAAGCGATGGCGATCGAGGAAGGCTTGCTCAAGGGGTGAAGAGCTGTCCAGAAATGGCTCATAGCGGTCGCCGCCGTCAGCGGCGGAATCGATCGGCGAAGGGATTGTTGCTGAAGCTGGGCTTGTGTTGCGGGGCGGCGCTCTGGCCACGAGCTTGACCGCCCTGTGCATTGTGGCGCGGGCGATCCCGGTTGGTGCCATCGGCTGGCTGCTGGCCGGTAGCGGCTGGCCGCGCTGCACCGCCGTCTCTGCGCGCTGTCAGCGAGATGCGCTGGCGCTGCAGGTCGACGTCGAGCACGCGCACCTTGAGCTTGTCCCCGACCTTCACGACCTCGGCCGGGTTCTTCACGAAGCGTTCGGAGAGCTGTGAGACGTGAACCAGGCCATCCTGGTGCACGCCCACGTCGACGAACGCGCCGAACGCGGTGACGTTCGTGACCACGCCTTCCAGCTCCATGCCGAGCTTCAAGTCCGAGATCTTCTGCACGTCGTCACGGAAGTGTGGCGGCTCGAACACCGCGCGTGGATCGCGTCCCGGACGCTGCAGCTCGGCGAGAATATCGCGCAGCGTGTATTCTCCGACGTCACCACCTTCGTAGTGTTTGAGGTCCAAGCGCTTGAGCAGGTCGGCATTGCAGACCAGCGCTGCGACGGGCACGCCTAGATCCTGCGCCATGCGTTCGATCAAAGCGTAGCGCTCCGGGTGCACCGCGCTGGCATCCAGGGGATTTTCGGCGCCGTGGATGCGCAAGAAGCCTGCGCACTGCTCGAAGGCGCGCGGGCCGAGCCCGGGCACGTCACGCACCTGCTTGCGGCTCTTGAACGAGCCGTGCTCATCGCGATACGCAACGATGCGCTTGGCGACAGTCTCGCCGATGCCTGCGACGTGCGAGAGCAGCGGCGCGCTGGCCGTGTTCAGCTCGACGCCGACTTGGTTCACGCAACTCTCGACCACTTCGTCGAGCTTCTTGCCGAGCAGACTCTGAAACACGTCGTGCTGGTATTGCCCGACACCGATGCTTTTGGCATCCACCTTCACGAGCTCGGCGAGCGGGTCCTGCAAGCGTCGTGCGATGCTGATCGCGCCGCGCACTGTTAGATCGAGGTCCGGGAACTCTTCGCGCGCGATCTCGCTCGCGGAATAGATGCTGGCACCCGACTCACTGACCGCCACGCAGAACACGCCGTCCTTCGCCAGGCCCTCCGCAGCCAGCAGCTCGCGCACGAAGGCTTCCGTCTCGCGTCCGTGCGTGCCGTTGCCGACGGCGATCGCACGCGGCTTGTGCTTCTGACACAGGCGTCGCAGCGTCTCGCGCGCTTGCGCAAGCTGGGCGTCGCCCTGCACCAGGTAGATCGTGGTGTGCTCGAGGACCTTCCCGGTCTCGTCGACCATCGCGCACTTGCAGCCGGTGCGCTGCCCCGGATCGATGCCGAGCACGGACTTGCCACCCAAGGGCGCCGCCAGCAGTAGCTCGCGCAAATTCTGTGCGAACACCAAGATCGCTTCGGTGTCCGAGCGCAGCTTCAGCTCGACGCGCACGTCGATCTGTGCCGACGGAACCAGCAAGCGTGTCAATGCGTCGGAGATCGCCTTCTCGAATTCGCCGGACCACGGCGAGCCGCGATCGAGGCCCACTTGGCGCTCCAGCGAAGCCAGAAAGGGTGCAGTGTCGAGCTCGAGGGCGCCGCGTAACACGTCCTCGCCTTCGCCGCGGCGGATCGCCAAATAACGGTGTGAAGGAATAGTTGCAAGCGCTTCGGAGAAGTCCGCATACATATCGAATTTCGTAGGCTTGTCGAGGTGCTCCTTGGTCTTGCTCACGCGGATGGTGCCGGATTTCATGAAGGAAGCACGCAGCGCCTTGCGAGCCTCGGCCAGCTCCGAGATGCGTTCGGCGCAGATGTCACGCGCGCCTGCAAGGGCGGCAGCGATGTCCGGGACTTGCTTGGCGACGTCGACGAAGCGCGCGGCTTCGGTCTCGGGTGAGCCAGCGAGGCCTTGCGACCAGATCAACTCGGCGAGTGGTTCGAGCCCACGCTCCTTCGCGATCATCGCGCGCGTGCGACGCTTGGGCTTGTAAGGCAGATACAGGTCCTCGACCTCCGCCTTGGTCTTGGCGCTGCGGATCTTGGCTTCAAGTGCAGGCGTCAGCTTGCCTTGCTTGCCGATCTCCGTGAGCACGCTCTGCTTGCGGTCGTGCAGCTCGGTCAGGTAGCTGCGGCGTTCTTCGATGTTACGGATCGCCACTTCGTCGAGGCCGCTCGTGGCCTCCTTGCGGTAGCGCGCGATGAAGGGCACCGTCGCGCCTTCAGCGAGCAGGCGCACCACGGCCGCCACGCTGCTCGCCGGCAGGTTCAGCTCCGCGCTGATGTCGGCGATTGGGTCGTAGCTGGCAGCCGGCTGCGCCGCGACGATGTTTGCGGCGGCGCTGGTGGTGCTAGTGACGGTGGTGGCGCTAGTGACGGTGGTGGCGTGGGCCGCGCCTTCGGATGGTTTCTCGTTCGTGTCGATCGTCATGTCGCGCTACGCATAACCCGGCGCGATCGATCTGGCTAGAGTGTTGTTGCCGAGCGCGTTCGTTCAGCCGAGCAAAGCGGTGAAGCGCCTCTGCAGCTCGCTTTTGCGCTGCGCGACCTGTTCGATTGCGGAGACCACCGCTTTGTGGTTGAGTGCAGTGTCCAGCCTGCCAAGGTCATGCCGTGAACAGCCGCTGCATTGCTTCGACTCGTGCCTGCCTGCTCGGCGGCTTGCTCGGCGTGTTGGGCATGGCGTGCGCCTCCGATCCGCAGTCGACCCGCAGCGACGCGTCCACGGCGCTGCCGGCCGAGAGTAGCTCGTGCGCACCCCTGAACGAGACGCGCATGTGCGGCTGCGGCAAGCTGCCGGGCCGAACCACCTGCACGGCGCAGGGCTGGAGCGCGTGCGAATGTGCCGCTGCTTCTGCCGCTGATGGCGGCGTGCACGGCGCGCTCGACACCGCAAACGCAGGCGACGCAGGCGACGCAGGCGCGCTGGGCGAGCCCGCGGGCGACCAGCGCGCGGACA
>JADGRG010000179.1 GCA_017881145.1 Sandaracinaceae bacterium
CCCGGTACGAAGATCGGCACCGACGGTGCGGCAGCGCTCGGCTTGACGGCCGGCGGCGCTGCAGGAAGGGCCGGCTTCGCAGCAGCAGACGGCGGCGGCGGGAGGGCGTGGTCTCCTTCCGCGTCTTCGCTCTCCGCATCTTCACTGCTGGGCGCGCTCGGTGCGCTCGGCTCGGCAGCCGACGGCGGGGTCTTGGCGGTTGGCAGGTCGCCGTGTGCGATCACCACGAACTCGACGCGACGATTGCGGGCGTTGGACTGTTCGTCGTTGCGCTTGTCGCGCAAGCGCGTGGATCCATAGCCGACGAACTCGATCTGCTCGGCAGGAATGCCCAGGTTGATCAGCTGCTTCATCACGTTCTTGGCGCGCTGCTCAGAGAGCTCCTGGTTGAACTTCGCGTCACCCCGCGCATCCGCATGTCCCTCGATGCGCACGTGGATCCATTCTGGATGCTGCGACTTCAGATTGGTGATGGCCCGCAGCACGGGACGAGCCTCGTGTTTGACTCGGGCGCGCTCGAAATCGAAGAGCACGCGCTCCTCCAGCACGATGCGGTCGTCCTTGAACTCGATCAGGCCTTCATCCGGGCAGCCGTCGAAGTCCTTGTTGCCGTTGACGATCTCGGCTTCGTTCGGGCACTGGTCGTCGGCGTCGAGGAAGCCGTCCTGATCGTTGTCCGGATCGGGGCAACCGTCTTTATCCTCGAAGTTGTCGAAGTCTTCGGGCTTATCAGGACACTTGTCTTTGACGTCCGGAATGCCGTCCTTGTCGTTGTCGGGATCGGGACAACCGTCCTTGTCTTGGAAGTTGTCGAAGTCTTCCGGATCATCGGGGCACTTGTCGCTGGCATCCGGGATGCCGTCTCCATCGCGATCGCTCGGCTCCTCGGCGCGTGAGGCAGCCTTCTCAGCAGCCACCGGACGCGCATCGAAGAACGTGAGCTCGATCCCGAAGAGCAGGAGGCGCGCATCTGCGCTGGCGTTCGGCAGCGTCTGCGCCGACTGCAGCACCTGCAGATAGCGCAGGGTTGGCGCCAGCGAGAGCGCGCCCAGGCGGATGCCGTAACCGACGCCGGCTTCGATCGCGGCACGCTGCAGCTTCCCGGTGATTGCGCCGCCACCGCCCACGTCGACGAAGAGGCCGACGGCACGCCGCGCGCCCTGTGCTGCCGCGAAAGGGCGCAGGCGCAAAACCAAGAAGCCGATTTCGAAGCTGCCAGCACCGGGATCGACCAAATGTGTGTCGCTCGGCGGTGGACCGTCGCTGAGGAGCCCGCCGCGCAGGCGCACGCCGAGGAGCAACGCAGGTGCAAGCGGATAGAGCGCTGCGATCGCACCCGTCGCGCCCAGACCGAAAAGCTGCGACTGAGGCGTGGTGAGCGGCGCCGCACCCGTGCCCTCGATCGAGACGAGCAGCGGCTCGGCCTCAGCTCTACTCACCCCGAAGAGCAGCGTGACGACGAGCAGAGCCGATAAATGCGATCGCAACCAAGCCATGGAGGAGAGAGCCAGCGTCCGCGGACGCAACGAGCAGGACGCGACCCGCGACAGCTCAGCGCCATTGTTTCATTGCAGCTGCAGACCAGCAAGGTTGAAGTGCGAACCGGCACCCCACCAAAGAGCCGCAGGCTGCTTTGGTGATAGGTCATCACACGTCGAGGTCGTCGACTTCGGCCTCTTTGGCGCGCTCCATGATGAAGTGATAGCGAGCCTGGGGATCCTTGCCCATCAGCTCGTTCATCACACGATCGGCTTCTATTTCGTTGTCGATCATGACGCGCAGCGCACGCCGACGCCGCGGGTCCAATGTAGTTTCCTTCAGCTCATCCGCTGACATCTCACCCAGACCTTTGAAGCGCGAGATGTCGGGCTTCACGTTCTTCGCCAGCGACGCCAAGATGCGTTCTTTCTCGGCGTCGTCGAGCGCCCAGTAAGTCTCTTTGCCCGCATCAATGCGGTAGAGGGGCGGCATCGCAATGTAGATGTGCCCGTTGCGCAAGAGCCCGGGCAGATGGCGGTAGAAGAACGTGAGCAGGAGCGTCGCGATATGATGGCCGTCGGTGTCGGCGTCCATCAGTAGGAAGATCTTGGCGTAGCGCAGCTTGCTGACATCGAACTCCTTGCCGACGCCACAGCCCAAGCCCGACACGATATTCTGTAACTCTTTGTTGCCCAGGATGGCTTCGGCGCTGGCGCGCTCGGTGTTCAGCACTTTGCCGCGCAACGGCAGGATCGCCTGGGTGCGACGATCGCGTCCCTGCTTGGCGTTGCCGCCGGCACTGTCGCCCTCGACCAGGAAGAGCTCGCACTCCTCGGGATCGGTGCTGGCGCAATCCGCGAGCTTGCCAGGCAGATTGAGTCGGTGCGAGATGGCCGTCTTGCGCAGCACCTGTTGCCCGGCCGCGCGACTGGCCGCACGTGCTCGCGCAGAAGTGATGACGCGCGCCACGATCGCGTCCGCTGCGGTGGCGTTGTCGAGCAGCCACTGCTCCAGCGACATGCGCAAGCCCGACTCGACGGCGTTGCTGACCTCGGGGTTGTTCAGGCGATCCTTGGTCTGGCCCTGAAACTGCGGTTCGCGCACATATACGCTGACGATCGCGACGATGCCCTCGCGGATGTCTTCGGCGGCAATCGTCACGCCCTTGGGCGCGATGTTCTTGGTCGCCATGTAGGACCGAATGGCCTTGCCGAGGCCCTGCTTCCAGCCGTTTTCGTGGGTGCCGCCGGAAGGCGTGGGAATGCCATTCGCGTAGGAACGCACCGTCTCGTCGGTGGACTCCGTCCATTGCAGCGCAAACTCCATGCGCACGTCGTCGCTCTCGCGCTCCAGCGTGAAGGCATTGGGGTGAATCGCCGGCTTGCCGCCCAGCTTGACCAACTTGCCGAGGTAATCGCTGATGCCTTCGGGATGGAGGAACTCCTCCTTCGTGCCCGTGGCTTCATCGAGCAACGTGATGCGCAGGCCTTTGTGCAGATACGACTTGGCTTCCAGCCGTTCGCGCACCGTCTCCAGGTCGAATTTCGCCTTGTCGCCGAAGATCTGCGGGTCGGGACGGAAATGGATGGTCGTGCCGCGGGCTCGGGTGTCACCGAGCACCTTGATCTTCCCGGTCGCCACACCGCGCGCGAAGACCTGGCGATGCTCCTTGCCGTCGCGGCACACCGTCGCGGTGAGCTCCGCCGAGAGCGCATTCACGACCGACGAGCCCACGCCGTGCAGACCACCCGACACTTTGTAGCTACCACCGTCGAACTTGCCGCCAGCGTGCAGCGTGCAGAAGACCAGCTCTAGCGCAGGCCGCTTGAACTTAGGATGGATGTCGACCGGGATGCCGCGTCCGTCGTCGCTGATGGCGGCGCCCTTGTGGTCCTTGTCGAGCACCACGTCGATGCGCTTGGCGAAGCCGTTGATGGCTTCGTCGACGCAGTTATCGACGACTTCCCAAAGCAAGTGGTGATAGCCGCGCGCGTCGACGCCGCCGATGTACATTGCCGGGCGCTTGCGCACCGGCTCCAGGCCTTCGAGGACTTCGATGTTCTCCGCTGTGTAGGTCATGTCATTCCGAATCCGGCAGGGTCGGCACAGGAGGCGGCAACGTCACGACCTTGGAGATCGAGCCGCGCTGGAACATCGGGTGTCCCTTGCCGCCGCGTGAAACCGGCTTGTACTTCTCGAGGGTCACCCTGAGCTCCGTGCCGGACTCCTTGGCCACCACCAGCGCGTCGCGCTTGCTGTAGAGCAGCTGCGCTCCCACCACTGAGTCGTCCTTTTCGAGCTTGATCAGCATCACGCCCTTGCCCGGCCCGGACAGGAGCGAGACTTCGTCCGCATCGCAGATCAGCGCGCGGCCTTCCGCTGTGACGCATGCGAGGTATGCATCCTTGGCCTTGAGGCCGACGAAGAGCACCTCGTCGCCTGGCTCCAGGCGCATGAAGCGACGACCGGAGCGCGTGCTCGGTTCGCGATGCCCACGCAGCGACATGCACACAGTCATGCCCTGCTTGCTCACCGCGATGGCGTACGGACCGGCAGGCTCGGTCGCGCCCTCCGCTGGCGGCGGAACGTCCAGAACTCGCGGGTCGAAGCTCAGCATGCGCACGATGCGCTCGCCATCATCCAACTTGAAGAGGCTCTGCATCGGCGAGCCATAACCAGTCGTTGCAGGCACATCCACGACGCGGCAGACGTAGCAGGTCCCCAGGTTCGAAAAGCACGCCAACGCCGCCTTGGTCGAGCCAGCCACGACGTCGAGCACCTGGTCTCCCTCACGCAGACGCGTCGCGGCGGCATCCTTCATCTCGCGCTGCCGCTTGATCCAACCTTGCCTGGTCAGCACGACCAGCGCGTCTTCCTCGAGGATGAAGTCCTGGGCCTCGTAGGCGGGCTCGTCCAGATTGCCGACGATCTTGGTGCGGCGGCTACCGCCATATTGCGTCTTCAGCTCCAGAAGCTCGGCGCGGATCAGCTTCCAGCGTGCTTCCGGACTCTTGAGCAGACCCGCGATGCGCTTTTCCTCGCGAGCGCGTTCGTCGAGCTCCTTCTGGATCAGCAGGATCTCCAGCTGCGCCAAACGGTAGAGCTTGAGCTCGAGGATCGCCTCGACCTGCTCCTCGTCCAGTTCGAAGCGCTTCATCAGCTTGGCGGCGGCGTCCTTCTTGCCCTCCGATTTGCGAATGATGCGGATGGTCT
Organism: Sandaracinaceae bacterium; assembly: GCA_017881145.1. GTDB lineage: Bacteria > Myxococcota_A > Polyangia > Polyangiales > JAFGIB01 > JADGRF01. The sequence continues at coordinate 4,693 of JADGRG010000179.1, forward strand.
CGTCGAGCGCGTCGAAGACCTTGGCGAAACCTTCTAGAACGTGGATGCGACGGCGCAGCTCTTCGACCTCGAAGCGGAGGCGCTTTTCGACCACCTCCATGCGGAACGCCAGGAAGCGCCGCAGGATCTCGCGCAGGTCGAGTCGCGCAGGCCCAGCGATCTCGGGATTCTCGGTGGGCACCAGGCAAGTGAAGTCCGCTCCGATATTCATCTGCAGCGGCGTGTGCTTGTAGAGGTAAGCCATGACCATCTGCGGGTCGGCTTCCTTCTTGATCTCGAGCACGATGCGCGTCTCATCAGTGCTTTCGTCACGCACGTCTAGGAGCGCCGGCAGCTTCTTCTCGATGATGACTTCGGCAATCTTCTCCACCACCGTCGAACGCTTCACGGCGTAGGGGATGGAATAGACGACGAGGTTCGTGCCACCGCGCTTCTGCTCCTCGCTCTTCCATTCTGCACGCAGCCGAAACGATCCCTGACCGGTCGAGTAGATGGCTTCGAGCTCGGCTTTGGTCGACAGGAGCTGCCCGTAGGTCGGGAAGTCTGGACCCTTGATGTGCTTGAGCAGACCCTTGATCTCGATCTCGGGTGCGTCGATCAGCGCGATGCAGGCGTCGACGACTTCGCTGAAGTTGTGGGGCGGGATGGACGTGGCCATACCCACAGCGATGCCCTGCACGCCGTTGATCAGCAGGTTCGGAAAACGCGCTGGCAGTACCACTGGCTCGAAGCGCGTGCCGTCGTAGTTGGGCCGAAACGCTACCGTCTGCTTGCCGAGCTCTTCGAGCAACTCGGCCGCCAGCTTCTGCAGCTTGGCTTCCGTGTAACGCATGGCGGCAGGCGAATCGCCATCCGCCGAGCCGAAGTTGCCACGCCCGTCGACCAGCGGAGCGCGCAGCGAGAACGATTGCGCCATGCGAGCCAGCGCGTCGTAGATCGCGGTGTCGCCGTGCGGATGGTACTTGCCCATCACGTCGCCGACGATGGCCGCGCACTTGCGGTACTTGGCATCGGCCCGCAGGTGCATGTCGTTCCACATCGTGTAGAGGATGCGGCGTTGCACTGGCTTCAAGCCGTCGCGCACGTCTGGCAGCGCGCGCGCGGTGATCACGCTGAGCGCATAGTGCAGGTAGCGGCGTTGCGCTTCGTCGGCGAGCGACGCGTCCATGATGGGCGCGACCCCGGGCAGCGTGTCTTCGCCGTCGCCGCCTTTGAAGAGCCTGAGCTGGCTTTTGCCTTTCTGTGCCACGTGTGAACTCCACCTCGCGCTGCTGAGAAGCGCTGAATACCCTTTCAGTCAGGGCAGGGCTAGCAGAACCAGGGCCACGACGGCAAGAAACGCAACGGCAGGACCCGCGCGCAGAGCCGGCAACGTCTGGCAGCCGCGAGCACAGGAGCTCGGCGTTGATGCAAAGCCGGTGCGTCGCTTGCGACTCTCAGCACCTAAGCTGGCCAGGCGCACCGAGCGAATCCCGCGTGAGGATGCCATGCCC
>JADGRG010000018.1 GCA_017881145.1 Sandaracinaceae bacterium
GCGCGCCTTCGGCAAAGCGCGCATGGCGAGCTACAAAGTGCCGACCCTCTTGCAGGTCGTGGCTGAGCTGCCGCGCAACGCCATGGGCAAGGTGCAGAAGCCAGACGTCGCCAAGCTCTTCGTGCGCAGCAACGCCTAGCGCAGCTCGGCTTCAGGAGCGCGAGCTGCGCGCACTCGGGTCAATCGCTCACTCGCCAGAGGCGGCCGCGATCAACTGCACTACCCGCGGGTCGAGCGCTTGGAGCAGGGCCGGGATGCGCTCCAGGCGCTCCGCGGTTCTGGCTGGATCCAACGCCGCCGTCAGCTGCTCCGCAAGGGCTGCCCCTGCGTCGACCAGCTCGATCCACAGCGCCTTCGACGGCGGCAGCGGGATGCGCGGATAGTCCAAACGCAGCGCCTCGTCGAAGCGCTCTCGATAGGTCGGCGATGCGAGCACCGCGAGCGCGTAGCAGACAAACGAGTGCCCGTCCGCCTCTACGGCAAGCTCTTCCACGAGTCGCAAGCGGAGCTCAGGGGCAAGGTTCTCCGCACTACGCGGCCCATGGCTGGGGAATGCGCGCGTGCGACACGATGAGCGCGTCGAGAGAAACGAGCTGTCGACCACGTATCGTGCAGCGCCGAAGTGAGCGTATGCAGCCTGCCCACGGTCCTTGCGCACGGTCAGCAGCGCGAGCTTGGAACGGTCGAACGCAGCCAGCAGCTCTGGCCGAGGTCGATGGCAGAGCGGTGCGATCGGAGCAAACCAGCGCTCATCGAAAGCGCGATAGGCGATGCGCCGCACGCTTATCCCTCGCGTGCCATCTGGATCGAGCGCAAGTGCGTGCGCCACGGCAGCCCGGGCGCGCTCCGGATCGTAGTGAGGCAATCGCAGCTCGGCCTTGGCAAACGCCGCCAGCGTGCGTCCTTGCGCGAAGCTTTGCAGGCGTTCGAGCAACCGCGCCTTGTCGGCGTCGATGACCAGCTCGTCACGGTTGCTCTGCACACCCTCACGCTGGAAAGGCATCCACGCTGCAAGCGACGGCCAGCCCGAATAGGCACCTCGAGCTTTGTAGGTCGGAACGAAGCGCGCATGGGCTGGCTCCGCGTCGAGCGCAGTCCAGGGCAGCTCAAAGAGAGAGACCTCCGATAGGCGCGCGAGCTTCTCTGCCTTGGTTCCGTGCAGCCGCGCGTAGTGCACCCGACCACCAGCCGCAGTGCTGCCCTTCGCAGATCGATACGCGAACGTCACCGCCACGCTCGGACGCACGCCGAACACGTTGTCGTCGCGAGAGGTCTTGGCGGCCGAGCGACCCAGCACAGCGCTCCCGCCCAGGTCGAGCACGAGGACTTCGTCGAACCAGCGCGCAAGCGCAGCACGCATTCCGCGGTGCACTGGACCGTCAAGGAACGACCCGTTGGTCACCAAGCCAAGTAGAGCACCGGCAGGATGCAAGCGCGCGACCTCCGCCGCCCAGCGAAAGAAGCGCACGTAGGCGTCGGAGAGCACGCCGAGCTTCTTCTCCGGCAGGCGTACACCAGCGCCGTCGCGTCGGAAATCCTCGAGAAGCGTCTGCATCGCCGCCGTCGGCTGCGAAGCGCTCACCGTCCACGGCGGGTTGCCGAGCAGCACCAGCGCCTCTGGGCGCGCGGCGATCACATCCTGCAGCGTCGCATCGCGCAGGGTGTCGGTCTTCAGCAATTCGAGCGCAGGAGCGTAGGGGCGCAGCGCCGCCGCTAGCTGCACTGCCTCCGGGTCGATATCAGCCCCCAAGAGATGCGCAGGTGGCCGACCTCGACCGGCGCAGACCTGCATGACCGCCGCCAGAAACGCGCCCGGTCCAGAAGCCGGGTCGACGATCTGTAGGCTGCGATCGGCCAGCCCGTCGACAAGCGCGAAACGTGTGATGAGAAGCTCATCGAGCGCACGCGCCACAAAGCGCGCCAGCTCCGGCGGAGTGTGGACCACACCGCTCCGCCTCCACTGCGCACCCTGCCCGCGCAGGCGCTGGTCGCGAATGCGTGCTGCGTCGAGCGCAAGCTGCTCCGCGGGATGGAGTTGCATGCAAGCTCAACCCAAGACTTGGTCGAGCCCCACGCAGAGCAGAAACAGGAGGCTCACGTAGCCGTTGACGTCGAAGAAGGCTTGGTTGAGCTTCGTGAGATCGCTCGGGCGCACGATGGCATGCTCGATGACCAGGAGCGCCGTGATGGCCGCGACGCCGAGCATGTAGGGCGTACCGCGACCCAGCACCAGCCCCACACCGAGCAGGCATGCGATGGTGACCAGGTGCAGCAGTGCGCTGACGACGAGCGCACCGCTAACACCGAGCCGCACCGGGATGGAGCGGAGGCGCTCCCCCGCGTCGAACGCCACGTCTTGCAGCGAGTAGAGCACATCGAAACCGGCCACCCAGGATGCGACGCCCAGCACGAGCAAGCAGGGTGCCGCCGTCAGCGGCGCACCCAGCGCAATCCAAGCACCGCCCGGAGCGAATGCGATCGCCAGCCCCAGGATCACGTGGCAGAACGCCGTGAAGCGTTTGGTGTAGGAGTAGCCGAGCGCAAGCGCGAGCGCGACCGGGCTCAGGTAGAGCGGCAGGCGTCCGAGCTGTGCGGCGCAGAGCAGAAAGAGCGCGCACGAGCAGAACACCAAGCTGCGCACTGCGAAGACGCTGAGCACGCCCTTGGGGAGCTCGCGGTCCTTGGTGCGAGGGTTCTTCCCGTCGATGTCGCGGTCGATCAATCGATTGAACGCCATCGCCGCGGTCCGAGCGCTGGCGATGCAGACCACGATCAAGAGCACCTTGCCGACGGTGACCTGCGCGTAGGGCGATGCCAGGACCACGGCGGCCAGCGCAAAAGGCAACGCGAAGACGGTGTGACTCAGCTTCACCAGCGAGCCGTAGTGGGTCAGGGTCTTGGCGACGCTCATGCGTGAACCTCCGAAGGCAGCGAGATGCGTTGAAAAGCTGGCTGCGAGACCAGGTTGCGGGATGCCCTCTCGTTGTCCAGGATGAACCGCTCCGGATCCGCGGGAACGCTCGCTCCGTGCTCGAATGCCAAGATGCCCGGGCAGAGCCCGACCTGGATGCGACCCACGACCTGCGAGAAACCTAGCACGTCCGCGCCGAAGCTCGTGGTCATCGCCAGCAAGAGCGATGGCGCAACGGTGGGGAAGCGCTTGTGCAACGCACGCGCCTCAGCCAGCGGGTCCAAGCTGGAATTGGAGGCCAACGAGTCGGTGCCCAGCGCCGGCTTGATACCAACACGCAGGATATCGAGGAGCGGCGGCAGCTTCACCTCGATGTGCAGGTTGGAGCGCGGACAGAGCACGACCTTCGCGCCGCGCTCAGCGACCAGCGAAAGCTCGTCCGCACGAGCATCGCAGAGATGCACGGCGATCACGTGGCTGCCCAGCGCAGAGAGCTGGTCTGCGTAACGGACCGAGTCGCAACCCGGCGCACGCCAATCGAGCGCGCTGGCCTGACGCTTGACGACCCACTCTGCAAACGGTCCTCCACCGTCGTGCAGAAACGCCCGCTCTGCGGCGTGCTCGGCCAGGTGCAACGAGGTGCGAGCACCGCTCTGCCGCGCTTGGGCGACGATGCCGCGCAGGACGTCGGGGTGCAGCGTGTAGGGCGTGTGCGGCGCGAGGCTGTAGCGCAAGTTGCTGGGCCACGTCTCTCGCGAGGCACGCTCCTTCTGGGCCATGCCGAGCATCACCTCGGCGGTGTCTTTGCGCATGCCGAAAACTTCGTGGAATACGCAGCCGAGCAAGGGCAGAGCGCCCAGCGTATCGACCACCTCGAGGCGATTGCAGACGTCCCCCACGGCTACCACGCCTGCCGCGAGCAACTCGGAGATGGCAGCTTCGATGGCCTCGGCATCCGCCTGCGGGCGCGCCTGCGCACGCACCGAGACCAAGCGGTCGACCCAGGGCACAAAACCCTGGCCACCCGGCACCTGACCGCGTAACGCAGAGAGCTCCAGATGCGTATGCGCGTTGACCAGCCCCGGCATCAGCACGGCGGAAAGGTCACGGAAGCTGACGGCTGCGAAGTCTCGGCGCAGGGCAGCCGCCGGCCCCACCGCCACGATGCGCTCGCTCTCGTCGAGCACCACGGCACCATCGCGCAGCGGCGGGGTCTCGCCGTCGCCCGTGATCACCCAGCTCGCCGCTAGCCCGCGCATCTGCCTCCGCCTTCATCACTCGGGCGTGGTGAGCAGCTCGTAGCGCATGTTGCGGCGCGCGACGCGAAAGCCGAGAGCATGCGCATGACGCTCGATCTGCGCGGCGTCCATGCCGAAGGTCGTGCCTGCGGACGACACCACGTTCTCCTCGAACATCGTGCTTCCCATGTCGTTGCCGCCGAAGCGCAGGCCAAGCTGCCCGACGCCAGGCCCCTGCGTAACCCAGGAAGTCTGGATGTTTGCGATGTTGTCCAGCACCAGCCGGCTCAAGGCCTGCGTGCGCAGGTAGAGCACCGTGCCGGTCTCGCCTGCGACCGCGCGGGTGCCCACGTCGTGCTGGTAATCCCACGCAATGAACGCGGTGAAGCCGCCGGTCTCGTCCTGCAGGTCGCGAATCTTCAGCAGATGCAGCACCCGGTCGGTCTGGGTGTCAGCGGTGCCGAACATCATGGTCGCGGTGGTGCGCATACCGATGCGATGCGCGACGCGCATGACCTCCAGCCACTCCGCGCTCGTGCACTTGGCCTTGGCGATCTTGGAGCGCACGCGATCGGTGAGCACCTCGGCGCCACCGCCCGGCAGCGAGTCGAGGCCGGCTGCCTGCAAGCGCCGCAGCACATTCTCCACGCTCAGGTCTTCCAAGCGCACCAGATGCCAGATCTCCTCCGGGCTGAGCGCGTGCAAGTTGATCGGGAAGCTCGCCTTCAAGAAGCGAAAGAGGTCCTCGTACCACTCCAGGTGCAGAGCGGGATTCAGGCCGCCCTGCATCAGGATCTGCACTCCGCCCGCGGCCACCGTCTCGCCGATCTTCTGCGAGAGCTCCTCGCGGGTCAGGACGTAGCCTTCCGCGTGACCGACCGGACGATAGAACGCGCAGAAGCGGCAGGAGGTGGTGCAGACGTTGGTGTAGTTGATGTTGCGATGGACGATGTAGGTGACCACGCCGTCCGGAGGCAGCGCACGGCGGCGCAGGTCGGCCGCCAGCCCGAGATCGAGGAGCTTGGCTTCGCTGCCCAA
>JADGRG010000019.1 GCA_017881145.1 Sandaracinaceae bacterium
ACGGAAGAGTGCCGCCGTGAGCTGCAGCCGAACCCGGCTCAGCGCGCGCGCTGCAAGGTGATCCGGACCACCGTGCCGCCCTTGTCGCCCGAGCTGACATGGATGGTACCGGCGTGACGGTCGATGATGCGCTTGACGATGGTCAGGCCGAGGCCGGTGCCAGCCTCCTTCGAAGTCACGAAGGGTGAAAAGAGCTTCTTGGCGATCTCCGGTGGAATGCCGGGGCCGCCATCGGCGACGGTGATCTCGATGCGATTTTCGCCCTTGCCATGGCAATCGATGGTCACCCGCCCTGCGTGCTCAGCCCGCATGGCGTCGATCGAGTTCACGACCAGGTTGACGAGCACCTGCTTGAGCATGGGATGATCCCCGCGTGCCAGATGCGGGCCTTCGTCCAGCTCTTTTTGGAGCGTGAGACCCGCGGCCTTGGCGGCTGGCTCCTGCAGCGCGATCACCTCGTCGATCAGCACAGCGAGATCGACCGGCGCAAGTGTTAAGCTCCGGGGTTTGGCGAGATTCAAGAAATCACTTAGCAGATTGGTGAGGCGCGCCAGCTCTTCTTTGACGATGGCGACCCGCGTCTCGATGCGTTCCTTGAGCTTCGGGTCAGAGAGCTTTTCCGCGCTGCGGCTCAAGAGCTCCAGCTGTAATGTCGCGGCATTGAGCGGATTGCGGATCTCGTGGGCGAGGCCTGCCGTGAGCGTGCCGAGCGAGGCCATGGCTTCGGCTTCTGCGGCGCGCCGCTCCAGCTCCAGGCGATCGGTGAGATCGGCTCCTACGGCAAGCACCATCGGCTCGCCGCGTTCCGCAAAACTGAAGCGAGAAAAGCGCCAGCGCACGATTCGCTGCCGCTCACCTTTCGCACGCAGCGAGAGCTCCAGGTTCGAGACGACCTCGCCTGCCAACGCGCGCGCGATGGTGTCGGTGAGCTGTTTTTCGGCACGTGACGAAACCAGAAACGCCCCGAGCTCTCGACCGACGACTTCACTCGCAGAGAACCCGGTGGCTTCCGCGAGGGAACGGTTCCACATGTGGATATAGCCGTCCGCATCCACGCTCACGATGAATGCGTCCACACTCTCGACGACACCGCGATAGAGCGTCTCTGAACGCGTCAGGCCGGCCGAGAGGCGCACGCGCTCGCGTTCCAGGTGCACTTGGGTGAGCGCACGCTTGCCCAGCGCGAGTAGCTCCGCTGGATCGAAGGGCTTCTGCACATAGGCGAATGCGCCCTGGCTGACGGCTGCGACGGCCGAGTCGACCGTGGCGTTGGCGGTCATCAGAATGATCTCGGCCGCAGGACAAAGTGCTTTCAGCTCGGCGCCGAGCTCGATGCCCGATTGTTGCGGCAGCCGAACGTCGACGACAGCCAGATCGAAAGGCGTCTGCCTGGCAGCCTCGCAAGCTTGCTTCGCATCGCGCACGGAGCGCGCGTAATGGCCGGCATTGGAGAAGAGCTCGGCGACGTTCTCGGCAAGCGCCTCGTTGTCGTCGACGACCAGGATCTGGGCCGGGCGGTCGTGTTCGTTGGGGGCCACTGCGCTATGAAAGCACAGGCCGGTTGCGAGGGCATCAGGCGTTTGTTCCGGTCGCCTTGCGAGGCAAGTCCCGATCCGGCAGCCTTTACCCTCCGCTCTACGCTGGTCCATGCCCGAACACTTTTTCGACGAGCTCAAACGCTATGTTGGCTTCACCGTCGCGGATGAAGAGCGCCTGCGCGCGCTGGCCCCGCAAGTGCGTCCGTTCTTCGAGCGGATCGTGGCGGACTTCTACGCACGCATCGAAGAGCATGCCGGCGCTCGTGCCGTGATGAGCGGTCCCGCACAGACCGAACGACTCAGGCGCAGCATGGTGCTCTGGTTGGAGGGATTCTTTACGGGTCCCTGGGACCACGCCTACTTCGAGCACCGCACGCGCATCGGCCACAAGCACGTCGAGATTCGGCTGCCACAGCACTACATGCTGACTGGCATGAGCATCATGCGACAGCACGTCGTGGGGTTCATCGCCGCTGCCGGCGATGCCGAAGAAGTTGCCGACCTGTGCGCGGTCGAGCGGCTCTTCGACGTCGAGCTCGCCATCATGCTGGACACCTACCAGGAGGACCACATGCGGCAACTGGCGCGCCGCGAACGCCTCGCCACGTTCGGAGAGCTGACCTCGACCATCGGGCACGAGCTGCGCAACCCGCTCGGCGTGATCGAGTCGTCGATCTTCCTGCTGCGCAAGAAGGTCAACGAGGATCCCGGTGTGCAGCGGCACCTCGACCGCATCCAGGACCAAGTCCAGCGCTCCAACCGCATCATCACCAGCATGCTGGACATCGTCCGCGAGCGCCCGCCCACGCTCTATCCATCGACGCCACGCACGCTGGTGGAGAAGGCTCTCGATTCGCTGCCGGAGGCACAGGCGTCACGCGTCCAGATGCAGGTGGCAGACGACCTGCCGCGCGTGCGGGTGGATGCGGCGCAAGTCCAACAGCTCCTGGTCAACCTCCTCATCAACGCCGTCGAGGCGAGCGGGCCGGCAGGCAGGGTCGAAATCAGCGTCACCACGGACGGCACCCACGTGACCTTCCTGGTCAACGACGACGGACCTGGCGTCGAGCTCTCGGTGCGTGCCCGGCTCTTCGAGCCGCTGGTCACGACCAAGCACACAGGCGTCGGCCTCGGGCTTGCGCTCTGTCGCAAGATCGCGATGGCCCACGGCGGCACGCTCTCCCTTACGCAAGGCCGGCTCTCCGGCGCGGCATTTGCTTTCCAGGTACCTGCTGCGACGGGAAGCGCTGTCTGAGCGGGTTTGTGGCGCAGGCCTAGCGCGGCCCCGCGCCTGGGCGAAAGTTTTGCGTTGTTCACGAGCTGCGGAGCCTCTGCGTTGGCTGCTAGCGTGGCACGGGCATTGCCTGCGCCCTCCTCATGGTTGAAACGCAGCACTCTGCTCTTACGGTCGGCGCGTGCATGACGCCGAGCCCGCTGACGCTGCGTTTCGACCAGACGTTATCGGAAGCGGCGCGGCTGATGGGCGAGCATGCAGTGCGTCATCTGCCCGTGCTGCGCGACGGTTCTATCGTCGGGGTGCTCAGCGATCGCGATATCGCCATCGTCGAATCGCTCGGAGCTGTGCGGCCCGACGCCATCTGCGCGGCGGAGGCCATGACGCCGGGCCCCTACTGTGTGCCGCCCGAGATGTCGCTCGGACGAGTGGTCACCCTCATGGCGCGGCACAAGTACGGTTGCGCCATCGTGACCGAGGCTCCTGACAATCGCGTGTTGGGTGTCTTCACCGTCACCGACGCGTTGCGCCTGCTCGATCGGCTGCTTGGCGAAGCCGGTAGCACGCCGTGCGCAGGCTGAGGCTCGTGCCGCCCGCGTTGCCGCTCCAGGGATTGTTGAGTAATCTGCCGCTGCAAGCGAGTGCCAGCGGCGCGGTCGTTTGGGTACAAGGAGTATTCGTGTGCAGCACTTCACACCGCTGAGCGCTTTGGGCGGCGGGCTTCTGATCGGCCTCGCCTCTGCCGTGATTCTCTTTGCCACCGGCCGTGTGGTGGGGGTCAGCGGGATCCTGGGTGGCATCGTCGCGCCCAGCCGCGGCGATGCGGGTTGGCGACTCACCTTCGTGCTCGGCCTGCTCGCGAGCGGCGCTCTCATGGCGCACTTCTCACCGGAGCGTTTCAGTATGCAAGGCACGCTCAGCGCGCCCTTTATTGCGCTTGCGGGCTTGCTCGTGGGTTTCGGCACGCGCATGTCCGGCGG
>JADGRG010000180.1 GCA_017881145.1 Sandaracinaceae bacterium
ACTTGCCGCGACTGCGCCAGCACAGCGCGTTCTTGCTCATGTTCGGGGCGCAGTGCGCGTTCCTCGCGCGCGCTGGCGGAGACTGGATGCCAGCCGCACGCTTCTGCGTGCCACTGCTTCCCTTTCTCTTCTTGCTGATGGCCGGTGGCGTCGCGTGGCTTGCCGCCAGGTGGCCCAGTAGGCAAGCGATCGCGGCCCCGGTGCTTGCGGCCGCATGTTTGGGCGGCATCGCGTGGGATGCGCCGCTGGTGCTGCGTGCGAGCGGAGCCGTCCTGGTCTCCGCCGAACCATTTCTCTCGGCGGGCCAGCTGTACACCAGCCTGTTGCCACCAGGCGCACTGCTGTCGTCGTACGACGTAGGCGGGCTCAGCTATGCAGGCGGGCTCGACGTGCTCGATACCGCTGGCTTGACCGACGACATCATCACGCGCTGCAAGGCACGTGTGGAGAACTGCCTGGGCTACGCGACTGCGCTGATGCCGGATCTGGTTCGTCGCCACCCACAAAAGAAAAAGGGCGACTTCGTCTACAAAGAGCTCAAGCGCACGCACGCGTATCTCGAAGTCAGCAACGAGCGCTTCCTGCTGAAGAGAGCGCTTGCGTTGGTCGGCGCACCACCCGCGTGGGCTCGCGACGCCGCCAGTGCGGGCGACCCGGCAGACGCAGCGGTCGTAGCGCTGGAAGCACCAGAGCACACGGCACCTGGCCGCCGACTGTCCGCTGTGCTGTATTGGCGAGCGACCGAGGCTACGCGCGCGAGTGTCGTCGATCGCCGCATCCTGCTGGTACGCAAGGGGACCACGACCGACAGCGAAGCATCGCCCACGATGTGGGTGAGGTTCACGCCCGTCGAACTGTGGGACACGCGCACCCTGTTTGCTGACCGCGTTAGCTTCGCAGCGCCGGTCGAGGTTGGTACGTATCAAGTGGTCGTCGAGCTTGCCGACCATCATCGGCAGGTGCTGGGGTCGCTCCAGGCCGTGACAGGCGATGCTGCCGTGCGGATCGCGACGAAGCTCGCCAGCAGCGCGACCAGCGCCGCAGCCAAGGGCAGCACCGATGCGGCGATCGCCCTGCTGCGCGAGGCATTGTGGACCCACGACGAAGAAGCCATTCGCGCGCACTATGACCGCGTGGCGATTGCTCGCGCACGGGTCTTGCTGGCTGCTGCGCAGGCCGCCAAGGCTGCGGCACCTGCAGCTGCGCTACTTCGCCAAGCTCGGCAACTGTTGCACCAGGCCTACTGGGAAACGGGGCGTGCCAGTCACGAGCTGCGCAGCGCGATCGATCCGGTTGGCGCCGAGCAGCGGCGTCTGGTGCTCACGCTGCTCCACATGCAGCCGTGAGCTGCCGCGCGTACGGCGACGCGCGCTGACGGATGCGCGAGGAGTCTGGGACTTCAGTCCTGCATCGACAGCACGATTGCCGTGGGCGCGTCGTGCTCAAGCCAGCGCTTGCGCCACCAACTGCCGCACCTTCGCGAGCTCGTGCTCCGAGCTGAGTTCCGCCCGTGCGGCGATCGAAGCCCGTTTCATCGCATCGATGTCCGCCGCCGACAGCTGCCGAAGCACGCGCGCGATCTCCGCAGGCTCGAAGCTGTCGCCGACCACGCCACACTGGTACTGCCGCGTGAGCCGCGCCATCTCCAGCGTGGGACCGATGCACAGAGCGAGCCCCGCTGTGATGAAGTCGAAGAACTTGTTGGGCAGCGCGGCTGCACTGTTCGAGTTCACCGGCGGCAACACGTAGATGCCCACGTCGTATTGGGCGATGGTCTCGACGATCTGCTGGGGCGTGGTTGCCGGAAGGAAGTGCACGCGACCTGGTGCAATACGCTGAGCAATGGCGCGCAGCTCGTCGACGTAGGGTTTGTTGCCGTCGACCAGCATGAAGGTGAGCTCGTAGCGGCCATCGCTGGCTGCCAGCGCCTCGATCATACCTTCGAGCCTGCGTTCGCGCGTAGCCGCACCGTGATGAATGAGGCGGATGCGATCTGCTGCCGTCGCATGAAAGTCCGGCGCGGTGCCGAGCTCCGGGATGTTCATGACGACCACCGGATGAAAGCCGAACTCGCGCTCGTAGCGCTCGGCGATCGTAGCGTTGACCGTCATGAAGCGGCTCACGCGCGGGCCGTAGCGCCGCAGGGCATCCACGATCATCGGGGCGATCAGCGCCATCCACACCTTGCGATTGTCGAACTGCCGCGGCGAGTATTCGTGCAGATCCAGCACAAGCGGCGCCCCGGTGCGCTCCGCGGCGCGCGCTCCGGCCGGCAAGGCGTCCCAGTCGTTGGCGAGGATCAGCTCGGGCTTGATGGCTCCCAACTGCACCAGCGCCGCCGCGAAGTCCGCGCGGTCCCAGTACCAGCGCTCGTAGCCGATGCGCGGAGCGATGCGGCCCAGCGCGAGCTTGGGAATCGCCTTCAAGTTGCGCGGAACGAAGGCTTCGGGATCGGGCAGCACATGGAGAGTTGCTCCGTGCAGCACGTCGGCGGGCACTGCCCCGTAGCCGAGCAAGTGCACATCGTAGTCGGGCGCGAGGCAGCGTACCTGCCGCAACACGCGTGCATCGCGCGCGAGGCCAGAGAAGCTCAGGATCGCGATTTTCGGACGAGGTGCGGACATGGGGACGTAGAACGCAGGCCGTGGTGGTTCACGTGGCGGACGGCTGCCCGCGCGTGCTCATGCGCACGAACAGCCACAGCACCAGCGGCGGTGGCAAGCGCAAGAGCGCGCGCTCCCCGAGCAGCCGCAGCTTGCCGGGCAGCGACATGTGCTGCCCGAAGTACTGCTCTTTGAGCTCGATGGTGCCGAGCAGAATGCCGCGCAGCTTCTGCGTCTTCATCCCACCGGGATGGATGCGATAACGTACCAGCGGCTCGCCCAAGTTCGCGAGCAACAGACCCGACACGCCCAGGCGACACCACAGCTCGTAGTCTTCCGTGGCGGGATAGCGACTGTAACGATACGCGCCGGCCGCTTGCACCACCGACTTCCGGTACATCACCGCCGGTTGTCCGATGGGGTTGTAACGCTCGAGCGCGGCGGTCACGGCTTTGGGCTCGGTGGGATAGTTGCGATACCCCAGCGTGTTGCCGTCTGGGTCGATGAGTTGCAGCTGCGTGCCGAGCACCGCGACCTCGGGATGCGCGTGCATGTACGCGAGCTGCTTCGCCAGGCGCTCGGGCTCGGCGACGTCGTCGGCGTCGAGCACGGCGATCAGCTCGGCGCGTGCGTGCTCGATGCCGCGGTTGCGCTGCTCCACCAGCGTGGTGCGCGTGGGGTGGGCGAAGTGCCGAAGCCGCGGGTCGTGGATGTCGGCCAAGAGCGGAGCTGCGCTCGCCGACGAGGGCTCTTCGATGATGATCAGCTCGAGCTCGCGCAGGGTCTGGTCGAGAATCGAGCGCACCGCCATCGGGAAGTAGACCGGATGCGGGTCGATGACGCAGATGACCACCGACACGAGCGGCGCGGGAGCTGGCGTTGCGGTGGAGGTGGCCACGGGTTTTCAGTGCTCGCAAGCCAGGCACAGGCGCCGGCGCGCGGCGGAGCCTAGCGCGCAGCCTGCGCAGGCGCCAAGTGGCGCTGCGCCGGCCGCGGCGTCTTCGTTCGAGCGCCGTGCACCCGCTGCGGCGGCTGTTCCCGGCTGCGCGCCCGCGTTAGGCTGCGTTCAGCCTTCGGGCTGCCATGGACCAGCCCCTACTCCGCATCGAAGCACCTGATTCGTACCGCGCCGAACGGCAGTACGTGGCGCGCGTGCTCTTCGAGGAGTTTCTGGGGCTGCGCTGCACGTTGGAATTCTCCGATCGGCACGACGTGATCGTGCAGCTGCCGGCGGCTGGCACCGAGCCCGCGCGCTGCCTGCGTTTGCCAGACCTGCTGTTTCAGACGCCGTCGGCGGCGTGGCTGACCGCGTCGTCGCTGCCGCACCGGCCGGTGACGCGCTTTCGGCTCGAGGCGCCGTGGAGTGAGCCCCAGCCCGGGGCGCCCGAGCTGGTGGTGCTGTATGCGCCCGAACCCGCACCAGCAGTCTGGGTCTCGCAGAGCGCCGAGGAGATCCGCATCGGCTTCGATCTGCTCGGCAGCGCGTTCTTCATGCTCAGCGGCTACGAAGAGCTCGTGAGCGAGGCGCGCGACAAGCACGGGCGCTTCGCGGCTTCCTCGGCGCGGTCGGTACAGGAAGGCTTCGTTGGTTGGCCTGTGGTGGACCAGTACGTGGAGCTGCTGTGGACTTGCCTGTCGCGGCTGTGGCCTGCGCTGCGCCGCCGTGAGCGGCAGTTCCGCGTGCAGCCGAGCCACGACGTGGACCAACCGTTTCGCTTCGGGTTGTTCAGCGCCCCGCGCATGCTGCGCGAGCTGGCGGCTGGTCTCGTCGTCGCCAAGCGCACACCGCGGGAGCTGCTCGGCCAAGCAAAGAGCTACTTGGGCGTGCGTCGCGGCGACCCGACGAGCGATCCTGCCTACCGCTTCGAAGAGATCATGGACTGGAGCGAAGCGCTCGGTCTGCAGAGCGAGCTGTATTTCATCGCGTGCCGCAGATCGCCGTTGATGGATGGCACCTACGAGCTGGACCATCCCTACATACGCCGCCTCTTGCGCCGCGTGCACGAGCGCGGTCACCGCATCGGTTTGCACACCAGCTACACCAGCGACTCCGATCCACAGCTGGTGCGCGCCGAGCTCGTCCGCTTACAACAAATCTGTGCAGAGGAAGGCGTGCAGCAAGCGAGCTGGGGCAACCGGCAGCACTACCTGCGCTGGAACCCGCGCACCACGGCCGCGTGCCTGGATGCGGCGGGCTTCACCTACGACACGAGCCTCGGCTACGCCGACCACGCGGGCTTCCGGCGAGGCACTTGCCACGAGTTTCCGATCTTCGACTTGCTCGAGCGAAAGCAGCTGACGCTGCGCGAGAAACCGCTGGTGCTCATGGAGTGCACCGTCATCGACCCGGTGTACATGGGCATGGGGCGTGGCCCGGAGGCGCGAAAGCACATGCAGGCGCTGCGCGAAGCCTGCCGGCGCTACCGCGGAACCTTCACCTGCCTGTGGCACAACCACCGCTTCGCCGTCGAGGAAGAGCGCGGCATGTACCGGGAGCTCGTCGCTGCGCGCTGAGCGCGGCAGCAGCGCCCGCAAAGCAGTTGCGCAACGCGCCGCTCATCGACTAGCGTCGGGGCGTGTCGTCGCAGCCGCGTGTCGCCATCCTCTCCTTTTCGCCGATCGAGCGCGACGCGCGCTTGCAGCGGCAGATCCACGCGCTGGCCGCCGACAACGAGCTGTGCGTGGTCGGGTACGGCTCGCTGGGCGCAGCGACGGCATTGCCGAACGTGCGCATGACATCCATACCGCTCCCAGCACCGTCCAGATTGCGCAGCGCCGCGGTGCTGGGCTCCACGCTGCTCGGACGCATGCTGCCGCAGCTGGGCTACTGGGCTTGGGATCGAGCCAACGAGGATCACGGCGCAGCAGTGCATGCCCTGGTCGCGTACCGGCCGGCGCTGATCGTGGCCAACGATTGGAAGGCGTTACCTGTCGCGCTGCGCGCCGCTCGCAGCTGCGGTGCGGGCGTGGTGGCTGATCTGCACGAGTATGCCCCGGCGCTGTGGGACCACGACCCGGTGCGCAGTCGCTTGTTCCGGCCGCTCATCGAGCACGAGCTGCGCGCCGCAGCACCGCGCTTGCTGGGCGCCGTGACGGTGAATCAGACCATCGCAAACAAGTATGCGCAGGAGTTCGGATTGCATTGCGGCGTGGTGCGCAACGTACCCGCCGCGCGCAATCCCGAACCCTTTCGCGCCACGCGGCCCGACGCGATCCGGCTGGTTCACCACGGCGTCGCCAGCCGAGAGCGCAAGCTGCACCTCATGATCGAGGCACTTGCGCTGTGCAAGCCCGAGCTCTCGCTGCACTTCATGCTGGTCGATCACGACGGCTACATCGCCGAGTTGCGCTCATTCGCCGAGCGCGTGGCACCCGGACGCGTGCACTTCGAACCGGTCGTGGCGCCGGACAAGATCGTCGGAGCGATCGCGCAGTACGACCTGGGCTTCTACCTTCTGCCACCAGGAACCTTCAATCAGCACGCAGCGCTTCCGAACAAGTTCTTCGAATTCTTGTTCGCGGGCCTGGCGGTGTGCGTGGGCCCGTCGCCAGAGATGGCGCGGCTCACCGAGCAGTTCGAGTGCGGCACGGTGGTGCCGAGCTTCGAGCCGGCAGACGCCGCCAAGGTGCTCAACGGGCTGAGTGCGCCGGAGCTCGACCGCATGAAGCAGCACAGTATCGCTGCGTGCGAGCAAGTGCGCCCGGA
>JADGRG010000181.1 GCA_017881145.1 Sandaracinaceae bacterium
GATCCGCCCCGACCTGACGGTGATCATGGTCGCGCCGAAGTGCCCGGGCACCGAGGTGCGCGAAGAATACAAACGCGGCTTCGGCGTGCCCACGCTGATCGCGGTGCACAGGGAAAACGATCCGAAGGGCGACGGCCTGGAGATCGCCAAGGCTTATGCCGCCGGCACGGGTGGTGATCGCGCTGGCGTGCTCGAGTCTAGCTTCGTGGCCGAGGTGAAGAGCGACCTGATGGGCGAGCAGACCATCCTCTGCGGCATGCTGCAGACTGGAGCGCTCTTGTCCTTCGACAAGATGGTCGCCGAAGGCATCGACCCCGCCTACGCGAGCAAGCTCGTGCAGTTCGGCTGGGAGACCATCACCGAGGCGCTCAAGCAGGGTGGCATCACGCTCATGATGGATCGGCTGAGCAATCCCGCGAAGCTCAAGGCCTTCGAGCTTTCCGAGGAGCTGCGCACGATCATGCGACCGCTCTTCGAGAAGCATCAGGACGACATCATCAGCGGTCGCTTCAGCGAGACCATGATGAAGGACTGGGACGCCGGCGACAAAGACCTCCTGGGCTGGCGCGCCGCCACCAACGACACCGCGTTCGAGCAGACGGCGGCCGGCAGCATGCAGATCGCCGAGCAGGAATACTTCGACAACGCCGTGCTCATGGTCGCCATGTGCAAGGCCGGCGTGGAGCTGGCGTTCGAGTGCATGGTGGCCGTGGGCATGAAGCCCGAGTCCGCCTACTACGAGTCGCTGCACGAGGTGCCGCTGATCGCCAACACCATCGCGCGCAAGAAGCTCTACGAGATGAACAAGGTGATCAGCGACACGGCCGAATACGGGTGCTACCTCTTCAGCCATGCAGCCGTGCGGCTGCTCAAGGACTTCATGGCAAAGCAGAAGAGCGACGTGATCGGCGAGCCTTACGCCAAGGGCAGCCAGCAGGTTGACAATCGTGCGCTATTGCGCGCGAATCAGGCCATTGAATCGCATCCGGTCGAGCAGATCGGGGCGGTGCTGCGTAGCCACATGACGGCGATGAAGCAGATTGCTGTCGGCGGCTGAGGTTGAAGGGCTGTCGAAAAATCGGCGCAGAGCGAGCGCGCCCGCAGAAAAAACCGCAGGAATACTCTCGTATTTCGAGGATTTTTTCGAGGACGTAAGCCGCTATGAGCCATTTTTCGACGGCTCTTGAGTAAGGAGCTCTGAATGCGTGCGAAGCCTGCCCCTGCCAACGCCTTGGTCCGATGGCTCAGCCTGCTCTTGCTGGGCGCGTGGGGCTGCGCTCACGAAACTCCACCGCCAGCCGAGCACGCGAGCACGCAGGAGGCTCCGCCACCCGAGCCGCAGGAGGTCTCGGTCACCAGTCCGACCGAGCCCGAGGTGGCAACGGTAGCCAGGCCGCCAGCGCTGATTGAGGTGCGTGTGTTGCTGGTGGCCTACCGAGGCGCCACTGGGGCAAGCGCCGAGCAGACGCGCACCCAGGCGCAAGCTCTGGAGCGGGCTCGGATGATCAGCGCGCTCGCCAGGGGCGGTGAGCACCTCAACGATTTGATACCGACCTACAGCGATCGTCCGATCGCGGCGGACTACCACGGCGTGGCACGGATAAAGACCGCGGCGCCGGATGCCTTTACCGTAGGGTTCGTAAAGGCGGCCGTCGCCTTGCCCGTCGGAAGCGTGAGTGATCCGATGTCGGAGCCGGAAGGCTACATGGTGATGGAGCGCTTGCCCGATCCAGCGACCGGTCCGACCCGGATCGGCGCCAAGCACATCTTGATCTCGTATGCCGGAGCATCGCATGCGCTTCCCGGCGCAACCCGCACCGAAGCCGAAGCCCTGAAGCTCGCTCAGCAGATTGTCGCCAAAGCCAAAGCACCGGACGCGGATTGGAATGCGCTCGCGGCTCAATACACCGAGGAACCAGGCGGCAAGGAGCGCTCTGGGGACCTTGGCACCTTCGGTCACGGACAAATGGTCCCGGCGTTCGACCATGCGGCCTTCGCGTTGAAGGTTGGCGAAGTCAGTGGCGCCGTGCAGAGCCCCTTCGGTTTTCACGTCATCAAGCGCTACGAGTGATGCTCAGCGCACTTGGGAGCGCGTTCGGATCGTGCAAGCCCCTGTATCGTCGAAGCGTGGCAGATGCGGCACGAGCCCGAGATATACGACGTCCTGCAGGGTCATCCAGGTGCTCGGGTCGATGGCTGCGCCAGCGTCGCTCGCAAGGCTGCCGCCACCGGAGCCGGGGCCCAAGCTGGTGTCGACGCCAGCGTCGCCCACTTGGATGTCTGCGGCGGTCTGCGGAATCGCAGCCAGCTCGGAGAGCGTGACCTCGCCGTCTGCGTTGCCTTGGTCGTCGGCCAGCGCGAAAAGGTCGAAACGCGACACAGCCCGCGACGGATCCAATCCATCCGCGAAGAGCGCTCCGTCGGGGATCAGGATATCGATCGTCCGCGACCCTGTTCCGCTCAACGTCGCACCCGGGCTGCCATCGGCGGCGACGCACTTGGTGTAGGACAACCCTCCCCGGAAGGACCAGGCGAAGCGTTTCGTGATGCCGCCCTTGGCTGCACTGCCCTCGACCTGAAGGGTGACACCGCGATCACTTGTGTAAGCGTCGCTACCGGGCGTGCGCATGAAGGTCTTGTCCGCTTCGGTCACGCCGGCACCGAGCACGGTGTCTGCAGACAAGCCGCCGACCCGGAACCCGAGCTCACACGGCCCGGTCCCGTACAAGACCGTCACCTTCTGCGGTCCCGCGATCAGCATGTCGAAGATCCGGCTGTAGCCCGTGCCACCGCCAGCCGAGTAGTTGTTGCAGGCGTCACCGGTCATCGAGACCTGACCCAAGGCCAAGAGGAAGCGTCGATAAATGATGTGCCAGCCATCGGCCGTGTCGAAGCCGGTGCGTAACGCATCGTCGCTGCCGGCGGTCATGTGTAGCGTCTCCGGGGTCGGCCGGGTGTCCGTCGGCAAGCACGAAGAGAGCGCTGCGCTCACCGCGCCCGCGGCCAGCCATGTCACGAACCAGTGGGCGTTGCGCATGACTAAAAGCCTCCTTCCACGCCGATGCTGGGGACGCTGATTGGCCCTACCTGCTGACCGCCAAAGGTTTCTTTGTTGAGGGTCAGGTTCATCATCTCTGCCACGAACGAGATCCAGGCAGTCCGACCTAGCTGCCAGCGCTTCTCCAGACGGACATCGATCCGATAGAACGCCGGGTTTCGGTCCGGCGTGTTGGAAAGCAGCGGAGCGATCAAGCCCCGCAATGAGACGGTCTTGGGCGTGCCCGTGTAGAACGTGACCCGCGTGCCCATGCGCCAATTCCTGCCTAGGTCATAGGCGAGCGCACCGTTGGCTACGTGCGTGCGATCAAAGGTGCTCGGGAAATGCTGGTTGCCTAGGCTGCGCTCGGAGCGCGAGAGCGTGTAAGAAAGAAAGCCGCCGAGGCGCTTGGTGAGACGGCGCTTGACGAAGAGCTCGAGGCCCACACCCGAGCCGAGGCTTCGGTTGTTGGCGCTTCCGTTGAGCGTGCTGCCAACGTTGCTGCCGATGGCGTCGGTCATGTCCAGGAACACGTTGTAGAAACCAGTGAGGCTGGCAGTGGTGCCCTCCGCGATATCGGTCTCCACACCCGCGCTGGTTTGAAAGCTGGTCTGCAGCCCACCTCTGAGGTTCGCGGGGGCAAGCCCCGGCACGGGAACGATGAACGACGGCGGCTGGTGAGCAATGCCGTAGGCATGCGTGATCCGTACCTTGTCGCTGACCTTGAAGCGCCCAGCCAGACGCGGATCGAAGCCGAGCGCACTCGCCGTGCCCGAGTGGTAGAGATCGACTCGCATGCCCGGGGTCAGCTCGATCCTCGGCGTGACGTTGTAGACGACGTCGGCCCAGGCGCCGAGCGCGGTGTCGTTGCGCGGCGGAAAGAGGTTGTTGAACGCCTTGACCGAGGGGCTGTCAGGGTCGCTGTAAGTCGCGGTATCGGCCGTGTAGCCATCGAGGGCAGCGTCGACTCCCGCGCGCAGCACCAAGTCGTCTGCGAGCTTGTGGTGCACCTGGCTACGCACTCCGATCGAGCGGTCCATCGCATTGCGCTGAGCCGCCAGGCGCGTGATGTCGTAACCGAGGGTGACATCGGTGCGCACGGCACCGGTATCGAAGGTGTGCTCGTGTCTAAGGTTGAGGCGGTAGAACTCGGTGCCGAAGAGGATGTTCAGCCCGCCGGTCTGCTGCTGTCCCAGCAAGTCGTAAGAACCGAACGTGAACGCTGTGACGCGATCGTGCGGTGTAAGATCGTAAGACACGCGCGCCTGGTAGTCGCGATAGTCGAGCTTGACCTTCGGAGCCAAGAGCGAGACCACCGCAGCGGTGTAAGAGTAGCGACCGCCCAAGAGGACGGTGCCGCGACCGCCTGCGAACCCACCTTCTGCCATCGCGCCCGCGTCGAAGAGGCGGATATTGCCCTCGCCGTGCGCGTCCTTTCTAGGATCGGTGGTTTCTGCAGACACCACGCCACCGGCAAACCGACCGAAGCTCGCGGGATAGCCACCGGGATAGAGATCGACGCGTTCCACCATGCCCGGTTGCACGACCGAGGGGCCGATCGCGATGTGATAGAGATAAGGAACCCGCACGCCTTCCAGGAAGTAGCCCACGTTACCCGGAGGCGCTCCGCGGATGTAGAAGAAGGGCAGACCCGAGACGATCGGCGTCACACCCGGCAGCGCTTCTATGGCTCGAAACGGATCTCCGAACGCGCCCGGGATCTGCCGCACCTCGGCGCGCGTGAACGACGTGACGCCTGGCGGAAGCTTCTCCCCGCGCACCGTGACTTCTAGATCGGCGCGCTTGCGTGGGGCTTTCTTGTCGACCACGGCGGTGAGCCGAAACACGACCTGCGTCTCCTTGCCGGGCACGAGCTCGACGTCTGCCTCCTGTGGCAGGTAGTGGTCCACGCTCACGCTCACGTGCGTTGATCCGGCAAGTGCGTCCGGTGTGCTCCAAGCTCCGTCTTGCGCGCTCTGGACCTCATGAACGCCGCCGTCAGCGGCGCGCACCGAGATCTCGGCGCCGACCAGAGCCGCACCGGTGTTCCCGTCGAGCACGCGTCCTTCGAGCGCTGGCGAGGGTGGATCGAAGGTGAAGAGATAGCGGATGCGCGCGGCAATCGCCTTGCCTGCACGGCGCGCAGGCTCGAAACGCAAGCTCTGGGCCGCGGCGAGAGCTGCCTCGTCGAAGCCGTGACCCAACAACTCCTGCACCTTCGCCTCGTGCACCGCGCCCTCGGGATCGATCTCGAGCACCAGAGTAACCACGACATGCTCGAAGAAGTGCTCGTCCAGCGCTTGCGCCGGGTAGGCGACGGTGGCGTTGTCCTTGAGCTGGGGTGGCACGATTGGCTCCGGCACCGCGGCGCTCTCCGCTTTTGCGGGAGCATCGTTAGCCTGTGCCAAAGCACGGCTCGATCCGAGCATGAGCCCCACCGCCATACCGATGACGATCAACGAGCAGGCGAATCCGACTCTCATAGGCTCAACC
>JADGRG010000182.1 GCA_017881145.1 Sandaracinaceae bacterium
AAAAGCGCGCAAAACGCATCACAGGTGCTCTTGGCGGTGCTTGCAATTGCCGTGGTGCGCAGTTCAAGCTGACTTCGCCATCTCGCTTTTGGGAGCAAGACGATGATCCAGAAGTTCCACACGAGTGTCATCGCGAGTCTTTGGCTGAGCAGCATGCTCGGCTGTAGTCAGACGACTCCTTCCGCGGCCGACGTCACCTACCTATCGGGCGCTCCCGTGGCTCCGTGGACGGACCAACAGAGCAGTGCAAACGGTCAACCCAATCCGGGAAACGTCAATGTGGCCGGCACTGGCACCGCCGGCACCGGTAGTGGCGGTGGCGGCGCTAGTGGCAGTGGAGGCACCTCCGTCGTGGGCATGACCGGCGGAAGAGGCAGTTCAAGTACAGGCGGCGTAGGCGGCATCAACGCCGGTGGCACGGGCGGGATGGCGGCCGGAGGGACGGGTGGCGCGATGACCACGCCCGATCCCACGATGAAGGCGACGCTCGACTTCAGCACCTTGAATCAGGGCGGTCGTTATGCGCCGCGCAACATCGGTGCGGTATGGGTCGCCAACTCTGCGGGCGGTTACGTGAAGACCATGGAAGTCTGGGCACGAACCCGGGCGCGGTATTTGAGCAAGTGGCTTACCGCCAATCCGGCGAGCGATCGTGTCGATGCAGTCAGTCAGGCGACCTTGCCAGCGCCCACGTCCCATCATTCGACGTGGAGCATGAAGGATTCGACCGGAGCGGTCGCGCCGGACGGTGAGTACACGATCTATATCGAGTCCACCGATCACGATGGCGCCGGTCCGTGGACTTCGTTCAAGTTCACCAAGGGCCCCAAGCCGCAAACCGTGATGCCGCCTGACACCTCGGCCTTCGTTGGCATCAAGCTCGTCTATCAGTAGAGGCTCGCGCGCGCGGCGCGCGATGCGGATGTAGAGGTCAAACGTTCACGGAGTGCTCGGCTCCTGGGCGAGAATCTGCAAGCGCTCGATGAGCCATTGGACGCCGCGGTCGGCATCGGTTCTGGATACCGCCACGACGCGCAGCGGGTCGAGATCGAACGGCAGCGCGTGGACGGTCACGCCGAAGCGTGCGGCGTGAGCGTGGGCGAGTCGACTCGGTGCGATCGCTACGGCATCGGAGGCAGCGACCAAAGGAAACGCCATCAAGAAGCGCGGCACCGCAGCCACGGTGTGCGGCGGCCGTGCGCGCATCGCTGGCGACTCAATATCGAGGCCCCGGAAGTCCCCGCCAACCGAGATCTGCACGTGATCGAGTTGCGCGTAGCTTGCGCGCGTGAGCTTGCGGCCAGTCCGTGGATGACCAGTTCGTGCGATCAAGCAGTATTGGTCCTCGAACAAGCGCTGGACAGTAAAGCCGCGAATACGTCCGTCGAATCGGCCGAGCGCCAGATCGATTTCATCGCGCCGAAGCCCTTCGAGTGCGTCGACCCCGAGACGCTGGCTGAAGGCAAAGCGCGCCCCGGGTGCATGCGCCGCGAATGCCTGGAGCAGTGACGGCGCAAGCAGGGTCGCCAGATGATCGGGTGCTGCGAGGCGAAAATCGCGTGTCGAGGTCTCGGGAGCAAAGCTGTCCACGAGGCCCACCGCTTCGCCCATGGCGGCGATCAGCGCGTCGATGCGAGGCGCAAGCTCCAGCGCATGGCGTGTGGGCTGCAAGCCGTGGGGCTCCCGGACGAAGAGAGGATCGCCAAACAGAGCGCGCAGGCGACGCAGCGCGTGGCTGACCGCGGATTGGCTGAGCCCTAGGCGTTTAGCGACGAGCGTGGTGCGGCGCTGGCGCAGCAGCTCTCTGAGCACCAGCAGGAGCGCACCGTCGAGTTGGCTGATCTTGTTTTCGTCGATAGGAGACATGAGCCGATTTCAGAAGCGTCGATAGTAGCTTCGGTTAGCCTCGGCGCCATGCGAGCCGTGCTGCGCAAGGGCCTTGGGGCGGTCAAAAGCCCGAGCAACTGCGGCATGGGGACAGCAGTGGGCAAGGTCGCGTTCTCGGTGTAAAGGGCTTTGCCGAATCAGGGGTTTCACGCGGACGCGACCGCGGCTAACTTCGCGAGGAGAGAGTGTATGCAGCTCATCGATTTGACCAGGACCCTGGACTCCAAGGACTACGAGCGCCTGCCGAAGCAGGTCAAGCCCTCCTCAAGCGTGCTCGTCCCCAAGGTGGAGTACTTCGCCCCCGACGCAGGCGGCGCCGAAATCATGTGTCAGCTGTTCGGATGCGAGCGGCACCATCTGCCAGGTGGAGAGGGCTGGGGCGAAGAGCGCATCACGATCAACTCGCACATCGGCACCCACGTGGATGCACCGCTGCACTATGGCTCGACCTGCGAGGGCAAGCCTGCGCGTACGATCGAAGGCATCGACCTGCAAGAGCTGTACTGCGACGGCTTGGTCCTAGACGTGCGCGCGCTTGCCGCCGCGGGCGAAGGCATCACCGTCGACGCGTTGAAAACGGCTCTGCGCGAAAACGGCGGCACCGTCACGCCGGGCTGCGCCATCATGCTCCGTACCGGGATGGAGGAGTATGACCTGGACGACCTGCGATTCTTCTTCTATCCGGGCATGACA
>JADGRG010000183.1 GCA_017881145.1 Sandaracinaceae bacterium
AGCACGGCTTCTCGGTCACCGGCACGCGCAGCCGGCTCGTCCGGCACACGCGGCTCCGGCTGGGTTGGGCGCGTCGCTGGCACCGCCGCTGATGGCTGCGGCCCGGAGGGACCAGGAGCGCCCTGCCCTTGCGCCAGTCCACCAGCACCGGCGTCGGCGGGCAAGCCGGCGTTCACCACTGGACCGTGCGGCGCAGCGACGACCGCGCTGCCTGTGTCGCTGGCTGGCGCAAGCGGCGTGTCCCGCGCGGAGGCAGTCGGTTGCAACGCAGCGTTGCTTGCAGCGAGAGCCGGCGATGCGTCGGGAGCTGGGGAGCGAGTGCGCGTGGTCCAGGCGACGGCCACGCCGGCCAGCACCAGCAGCGATGCAGCGAGGGCAAGCCAGGCGCGTGCGCTGACACGTGGAGCAGCTTCACCGGATTCTGCGGGGCCCACCGCTCGCGTGGTGGGCGTGCGGGTGATGGTCGGCGCGAACGGGTTGGGCGGCGGCTCACTCGCGCGCCTGGAACGCAACACGCCGCGCGCGGTCTTGGGCGTGAGCGCTTCGCTCGCGGTCTGCTCCAGCTCGGAAGTGGAGAGTGTCTCGTGCGGACGAGCGCGGCGCGCCGCTTCGCCCAGCTCGCGGTAGGCAGTAGCGGTAGGCGTGAAGCGGGAAAGCGCGTCAATGAAGGCATCAGCGTCCGGATAGCGCGCATCGCGGGCGGCGCAGAGTGCACGCTCGATGACCACACCGAGACCGCCGGGTACGTCCGGCGCTGCTTCGGAGAGCGGCACGTGCTCGCCACGGTTGAGCCGCAAGATGGTCTCCGCGTCGGTCTGGCCATCGAAAGGGCGCTGGCCGGTCAGGAGCTCGTAGCAGACCACTCCGAGAGCAAAGAGATCGCTGCGGCCGTCCAGCACTTCACCGCGCGTTTGCTCGGGAGACATGTAACAGAGCTTGCCCTTGATGGTCTGGCTCGGCGGCTCGGCTTCCGAGTGCATGGCCTTGGCGATGCCGAAGTCGGTGAGCTTCACCTCGCCCGCGTAGGAAACCAGCACGTTGGAGGGCGAGAGGTCGCGGTGCACGACGCCCGCGGGCTGACCGTGCACGGTACGACTGTGCGCATAGGCCAGGGCCTTGGCGAGCTCGAGAGCGATCAACGCCACCAGGTGCGGCGCGAGGCGATGGCCCGGCGTGGCGGTGAGCAGCGCGCGCAGGTCCACGCCGTCCACCAGCTCCAGCACGATGTAGCCGCTCTCCTGATCGACGTCGATCACGCCGACGATGTTGCTGTGCCGCAGCGAGGCCGCGATGCTGGCCTCGCGCAGAAAGAGCGACTTGAACGCTTCGTCGTCGCGATACGCAGGCAGGATGAACTTCACGCACACGCGCTGTTCGAAGCCTGCAACGCCACGTTGCACGGCGAGAAACGTCTCCGCCATCCCACCCGCACCAAGCCTGCGCAGGCAAGTGTAGGGACCGAATCGATCAGCAACTTCGACCATGCAAGGAACCGCCCCGGGAGCGGAGCCTAGTCAGGCCACACTCCCAGGGCAAGGAAGGGCAGAAACCGAAGCGGGAGCGGAAATTTCCCGCACCGGCGCATCAGGGCCAGAGGGAGGTGGGAATCAGCTGGGGAACAGAGAAGACGCTGCCGGTCTGGGCACCGCCAAGCTCACCGTAGTAGTTGAAGCCCCAGCAGTAGACGTTTCCATCGTGCTTGCGCGCGCAGCTGTGCACGGCCGTGCTGCCCGAGTAGACGGCAACTACGTCGCTGAAGCTGGGGATGAGCAGGGGCGTGCTCGACGACGTCTGCGTGAGACTGCCGGACCCAAGCTGGCCATAGCCATTGTCACCCCAGCAGTAGACCGTGCCGCCTTGGACCACGGCGCAGGTGTGAGTGCCGCCAGCGGCAAGGCCCAACGCGCCGCTGGGCAGGGGCACCGCCAGGTAGCGGTTGCGCGCCACTGGCGTCTGGTTCAGACCCAGCTGCCCCTTGGCGTTGTCGCCCCAACAGACGACCTGGTGGTTGCTACGGAGCGCGCATGCATGCTGGTATCCGACCGTTATCGCTGCAACGTCGGTCAGATCGGAGTTGTCGTTGCCCTTCACCGGCTCCGGCGTGTAGTAGGTGGAGCTCTTTGGATCGTGGCCCCAGCAGAGCACGCCGCCGGCAGCAGTGAGCGCGCAAGCCATGTCGTACCCAACGCCAACATCGACGGCGCCACCCACGCCGTGAACTGGGTCGGTGACATTGAAGGCCTGATTCGAAGCACCGCTGGGGCGGGCGACGCCGTCACCCATCAAGGCACCGGACCCGTCGCCCCAACACACGACATCGCCGGAGCTGCTGATGACCGCACAGGACGCCTCGTTGCCAGCACCGATGGCGCGCACACCAGCCGGCACGGAGAGAGTCTGCGTGGTGTCCGTCGAGACGCCCGAACCAAGCTGCAGGTAGCCGTTTTGTCCCCAGCACACGATACTCAAGGTGCCTTGGGCTACCAGGCATGTGTGATTGATGCCCACTGAAATCTGCGCCGCAGCCGGGCGGTCCAGGATCGTCGGTTGGGTGATCGGCTTTGAATCTGCAGGGAAGAGCGCGGGCGGCGCACCCCAACCCAACACCGAACCGGTTGGTCTGATGGCGCAAGTGCCGTAGTAGCCCACCGCCATCAGCTTCACTCGATCCGCGCACACACCGCTGGTGCACGAGAGGCCGCCCGCACAGGCATACGCGCACTTGCCGCAGTTGTTCGCGTCGCTCGCTGGCGTGACCTCGCAGCCGTTGCTGGCGTTGCCGTCGCAGTCGGCGTAGCCGGCCACGCAGCTGCACTGCTTCTGGCCGGGCGTGGTGGGCGTGCAGGTCTGATTGGCGCCGCACGCCGCCGGGTCGGGGGCGCCGGTGAGCAACTCGCAGGCGTTGCGGTTGCACACGCCGCTGGTCAGGTCGTAGCCGGCATCGCAGATGCAGGTCGGCGTCGCAGCCGTGCCATTGCCGCAGGTCGCGTTGGCCTGACACGCCGGCGCCTCGCCTTGCAGCATCACGCAGTGGTCGCGGACGCAAGCATTGCCGCTTTGTACGTAGCCAGTGTTGCAGGTGCAGACCTTGTTGAGCGTGGTGCCGGCGCTACAGGTCGCATTCGCGGGGCACGGTGAGTCCTCGCCTGAAAGCTGCACGCAATAGTCGCGCACGCAGGCGTTCCTGACCAGCACGTAGGCGTGATCGCAGGTCGTGTTGGCGGTTCCGGAGTCGGCTGCATACGCGGTGTGGCCGGCGTCGGTGGCGTGCGTGGGGCCAGCGTCGTAGCCGGCATCCTTGTCTGCGCCCGATGCGACGTGAGCTCCCGCAGCCCCCGCGTCCACCGCAGCGTCTGCGGCAGCGCTCGCGCCCTGCTTGCTCTTGGGCTTGCACAAGCCCGCGCGGAGCTCGGAGCCGGCGGGGCACTTGTTCTGCGCACAGCCTACCAGGACAGCCGCCAAGCTCGCGCTGAACAAGAGCGTTCGCGCAACGTGCAAGGCCTGCGCCCCGCTGCTGCCCTGAGCTGCACGCCGTCCGAAAGCCCGTGAGGTCGCGTCTACGTGTGCCATGTCCGGGTTCCTTCTTCGTGAGAGCACTGCGTCGTGCCAGCCGGCCATGGCTGCTTTGGCCGCGCGGTCAGCCACTCATCGACCGCACCGCGCGCCGGTTGCGTGGAAAAGGTCGATGCCTGACCGCTTCGTTCGCTCGCGGCCCAACCCGGGTACGGATGACGCTCTACCGAGGCCCCCGGGTGCGCTCACACGGGCGGTTTCTTGCACAACTGACAGCCCGGCGCCAGTCGCGGGGGCCGGCACTCGGACTCACGGCCGCTCGAGTGTGCCGCCGAGCGCGCGGGTCGCCGCGCAGCCTGGGCGCTGCCCTGCCACAGCTACGCGTAGCTGCGGAGTTTCCGCCACAGCGTGTTGCGCGCGACACCCAGAACCACGGCCGCTTCTGACTGCGAGCCGCTGCAGGCGTCGAGCACGCGCAGGATGTGCTCGCGCTCGACCTCGGCCATGGTCTGCATAGTGGCACCGACGTTGCGCGCAGCGCTCGGGCCCCGTGCAGGAGCGCGAACCAGCTCTTCCGGAAGGTCCTCCAGGCGGATCTCGCCGCCGACAGCGAGCGCTGCTCCATGCTTGACGACGTTCTGCAGCTCGCGAACGTTGCCAGGCCACGCATACGACAACATCCTGGCGTTGGCGTCCGCAGCGAACCCGCGACCCTTGGTCTTCTCGTCGGCCAGGAAGTGAGCCGCCAATGGCAAGACGTCCTCGATTCGCTCGCGCAGCGGCGGAACCTCTAAGGTCAGGACCTTGAGCCGATAGTAGAGATCTTCGCGAAACTGACCCTCTCGCACCCGCTCGGCCAGATCACGGTGCGTCGCGCAAACGATGCGGACGTCCACCGCGAAAGACTTGTTCTCGCCGACGCGCCGAACCTCTCCGTCTTGAAGCACGCGCAAGAGCTTGGCTTGCAGCGGCGACGGCATCTCTCCCATCTCATCGAGCAACAACGTGCCGCCGTTGGCGGCCTCGAAGAGGCCACGGCGCGCCGACCCCGCGCCAGTGAAGGCTCCTTTGCCGTGCCCGAACAACTCGGACTCCAGCAACTCCGCCGGGAGCGCCGCAACGTTCACAGCGATGAAGGGCTGCTTCGCGCGAGTGGAGTTTGCGTGCAGGACCCTTGCGACCACTTCTTTGCCGGTGCCGGTCTCACCGAGCACCGCGACCGGGGCCTCGCTTCGAGCAAAGCGAGCGGCGCGCTTGAGCAACGCCTGCATCGCCGGGCTTCTCGCGACCACGCGCGTCGACCCACGCGGGCGCGGCGCGAGCGGCACCAGCCCGCAGACAGTGCAGAGGTCATCGCAAGCTCGTCCCATGCGTTCCATTGTGGAACGCGCCGTGGAACGTGTCGAGGCAGCACCTCGGAATACTTCGACGATCTGCCGCCTTTCAGTGCGTCCAGCACTTGGCGCGGTCCCTGCAGTACCTCGCGCCATTCCAAGGAACGCACCCATGCTCGATCCCCATCAGACCGTTGCCAACGTCGTGCTCAACCACTCGGAGTGCGCCCAGATCTTCCAGCGACATCGCATCGATTTCTGCTGCCGCGGTGACATGAGCATCGAGGCGGCCACCAAGGAGAAGGGCGTCGACACCGAAGCGCTGATCGCGGAGCTCGCTGCGGCGATCGCAGAGCGCCGCGAGGACCCTGCGAGCGACCCGAGACTGCTTTCCACCGCGGATCTGCTGACGCACATCGTGTCCAAGCACCACGAGTACCTGCGCAAAGCGCTTCCCTTCGCACGCACGCTCGCCGTGAAAGTGAGTCGGGTTCATGGCGATCACAATCCGAAGCTGCGCGAGCTCGAGGTTGCCGTCGTCGAGCTGGCGGACGCACTCCTGCCTCACCTCGACGCCGAAGAGCAGACGCTCTTTCCGGCACTACTGGCGAACGAAGTCCACCGGTCACTCGTTGCTCGCGAGCTTGGATCGATGCAGGGGGA
>JADGRG010000184.1 GCA_017881145.1 Sandaracinaceae bacterium
AGTGGACGCAGGTGGTCACGTCGACCGCGAAGGAACGTTTCTCATATTGCACCTCTCGCAGTGGAATTGCCCATTGGGGCGGGTGATGGAGTTGTGGGCGAGGGAAGCTGGTCTGGCGGCCAGTACAACCACTCGCCGTGGTCGTTACAGATGCAAGCTTTGAGGCGACCGTTTCGGCGTAGGCGCCCCAGGGTGGTCCTGCCCACACCAAGCCTGGCAGAGATCTCTTGGGTCGTCAGCATGCCCGCCTCGAGCAGTCTTTCTTTGAGGCTTTTGAGCTTCGCAGAGAAGCGGACCCACTGGACGCTGACCGGATCGAAGGCGTCGCCTGCACCGGTGCGCAGTCCACGCTCGTTGAGCAGATGCGCCACTTGAGCGTCGGTGTACTGGTCGAGCAGCGAGTCGATCTCCTTTCGCACCTCTGGGCGAGTTGCGCGAAGCTGGTTAGCGCTCAGGGGACGTGG
The DNA here is from genome assembly GCA_017881145.1 of Sandaracinaceae bacterium. Lineage (GTDB taxonomy): Bacteria > Myxococcota_A > Polyangia > Polyangiales > JAFGIB01 > JADGRF01. The sequence goes on from JADGRG010000184.1 coordinate 465, forward strand.
CAGCGTCAAGGTGGTCGAGGCGCCGCCGCGGAACCGGACGGCGACGGTGATCTGTTGATTCTTGATCAGTGTAACGTCCTCGAGCAGCAGAGCGAGCATGCGTTTACGTTCGCGCTGCGCAGTGTTGGCGTCGCGCCACACCGCGGGAAAGTCGGTGGCAAGGTTGAGGATGCGCTTGCGCTCATCGTCGTCGATCACCATCCGATCGGAGGCGCGCTTTTGCTGGTAGTCTTGCTGCGCCTCAGCCAGGGCGCGCAGCTTTGCGTTCCAGTCGGCCTCCAGCGAGTCGGCCACCAGCCGGTTTGCCGGGTCCACCTGCATGTAACGGTGGCGAGCGTGGTCGACCTCGTACTGCACCCGTTCGACCTGCCGGTGACGCAAGCGATCTGCTTGCTCCAGACGGGTTGAGATCTCTTGCTGCACAGCCAGAGCGAGTTCGAGCGCCATGGGCGTGACGGCTTCGACGAGTAGGTCGCTGATGGCGGCATCGATCGCGGTTCCAGCGATACTCTGACAATGCGAATCGCCGAAGAGCCTGCCGCGGCCCTCACATAGGTAGGTGGTGACGACTACGCCGTTTCGACGGATGTAGTAGTGAACGCCCATGCGGCTGCCGCACAGACCACACAGGACGCGTCCTTGCAGCAGAGCGGGGCCTTCTCGGGGCGGTCCACCATTTCGTTCGAAACCGATGGCCTTGGCTGATGCTCGCAACCGCTGCTCGATGTGCTCGTACTGCTGCCAGGAGATGTAAGCGGGGTGAGCGTCCCGGATCAGTACCTGCCACTGATCGGTCGGGAGTCGTTGGTGTCGCACTCGTCCATCGGGCTGCCTGCGCACGCGGCTACGACCGTAGGCGTAGGCACCAGCGTACCAGGGATTGTGTAACATGCTGGATGCGCGACCCAGTGACAAGGGCGTCCACACCAACTCTCCTTTGTGCTCACCCGCTGCTGCGCGCGACGGAAAGAGCAATCCCTGCTGCCGGAAGTGCTTGATGGTGGCATGCGCTGCGCCTGTTCTGGCGAAGGTCTGGAAGAACAAGTGCACGGTTTCCTGGACGTGCTTGTCAGGGTCGAGCACCACTGCCCCACCGGCATCGTATACCAAGCCCACGGGCAGACGGCAGCGCAGCTCGCCTCGACGCGCCTTGTTCAGGATGCCGCCGCGCAAGCGTGCCCGCAGCACGTGAAGCTCTGCCTCACTCATCGTTCCCTTCAGTCCAAGTAAGAGTCGGTCGTTGAAGTGCGCGGGGTCGTAGACGCCGTCCTCGTCGAGGATCAGCGTGTCAGTTAGCGCGCAGATCTCTAGCAACCGATGCCAATCGGTCGAGTTGCGCGCCAGTCGTGAGACTTCCAATCCGAGCACGATGCCAGCGCGACCCATCCCGACCTCGGCCACCAGCTTCTGGAAGCCTTCGCGGTCCACCGAGGAGGCCCCGGACTGACCGAGGTCAGTGTCGATCACAATGACTTTGTCAGTTGGCCAGCCGAGCGCGATGGCACGCTGTCGAAGCGCGTACTGGCGCTTGGTGCTCTCAGTATTTTCGAGAACCTGGCGCAGCGTGGACTGCCGCACGTAAAGGTAGGCCCCGCGTTTCAGGTGGCTGGCGGTGATCTTCTGGTGAGTCTCGGTGGTCATGCGCCTATCTCCATGGTTGCTGCCAGAGCCATATTCGCCAGCACGTGCACGACGCTTGCGTGGAACTCATCCATCGCCAGCGGGGCTCGACCAGGCTCCGCGGCCACGCCGGGTGCTTGGGGTGTTTCCAATGCGGCAGCCAGCGGTGAGAGGCGCGCCAGAAAAGAGGCGACCCCTTCTCGCATCAGCAACACCAATCCGTAGTGGCTGCCGGACGCTGATGTCGAGCCGGCAAGAGCGCTGCTACGCACTTGCTCGTACGCTGCTGCATCGGAGGCTTCGCGGGCGGCGCTGGTTGCGTTCACAGTGGTTTTTTTTTCCGTCGAGCCAGTGCGCGCTCGACACTGCGTGGATGGACCTTCAGTCCAAAGCGTTGCTGGACTCGGAGTGAAAGCTCGAGCGAGCCGAGCGAGCCGTCCCGGCCACGCTCCTGCTCGAGGAAATCCACCACCTCGGCTGTGAGCTTGTGCGAACGACGTGGACCTGGACGCTTGGGTAAGAGAGCCGATAGCCCACCGCGTTCGAGCGCGGCCTGCGCCTGGTAGAAAGAAGGACGCGAAAATCCGAAAGCCGCAGCGCTGCGCGTGACGGGCTCTGCATCGACGCGCACCCGCCGCACCATCTCGTACTTGACCTGCACCAGGTCGCGGGCGTCGAAGAAGTCGACCGTGGCGAAGAGCGGATCTGTGACGGTGTCGGGCCGCGGGTTGAGGCTGCCGCGCTCACGCAGCGCTTGGGTCTTGGGGTCTTGAGGCTTGGGCTTGGCCATGGGTTCTCCTGGTCGCAGGGAGTGTAATGGCATTTACGCCGTCTATGCAATCGGAGTCAAGGCCACCGCATGACTCTTTCTGAACATCATTGCACTATCATCGCGAAATGCTGCGCTTCAACGAAGACACGGAGCGCTAGAGCGACACGCCAACGGCGTTATTGTCTTTGCGTAGTCGGCGAAATCTACCTTACATGCCGTGGACCTCTCCGCCGCGCTCACGACCGAAGAGCCAGGACCAACGCCACCAAATCTACGAGGTCATCGACCCGAAACCGCGACCGGCCAGCCGCCACCACGACCAACGGGTCCTCCTCCGCCGCGCTCGTCCAGCGGGCCGGCAGCGACGCCAGGTGCCCGCGCTGATCGCGATAGAAGACACGGTCCTCACCCCAGTTGTGCCGACGCTCGACGAAGTCGAGCACCTGCCCACTCCTTGGATGGAACGGATGCGTGATCCGCACCGGCGCGGTCAGCTCCCCTGTGCGGCATGCAGTTGATTGGGTCGGCGAAAACGTGATGCATAAGCTGAGCCCACGGATGACGGCCTTTGTAGGGCGGCGGCCGCGCAGCGCGCTCGGCCGGTGGCGCGGGCTGCGGCGGAGTGTCGTTGGTGAAGAGCGGCAGCTGCACAGGCTCGCTGGGCGCAGCCGGTGGGCGAGGCACCACCAGCGAGCGGAGCTTGGCGTTGGGCGCGAGGACTCCATGGAAACGCAGCGTGTGGGCTCTTGGAGGCGGAATCGCAGCGACAAGACGTGCGATGAAAT